>JAGVUJ010000247.1 GCA_019136325.1 Deltaproteobacteria bacterium | reverse complement strand
GATATCCGCCAGGCGGTTCGGGAAGAAACATTAGTCTTAACGCGAAGGACCGGCGTCGTGCCCGGTCTGGCCGTCGTGCTGGCGGGAGACGATCCCGCCTCGAAAGTTTACGTGGGAAGAAAGGCCAAAGCCTGCGCGGAGGTGGGTTTTCTGTCACGCGAATACAAGCTGCCCGCCGATGTCGGCGAGGCGGAGCTTCTGGCCCTGATCCGCGATCTGAACAACGACAGGCAGATTCACGGCATCCTGGTTCAGCTTCCCCTGCCCAAACATATCGTCACGGATAAAATAATCGCCGCCATCGACCCGCACAAAGACGTGGACGGCTTTCACCCGGCCAACGTCGGCCGTCTCGTCACCGGCTCGCCGCTGTTTATTCCGTGCACGCCCCGGGGCATCATGGAGCTGATCGCCCGCACCGGCATTGAGCTTTCCGGAAAAGACGCGGTCGTGATCGGGCGCAGCAACATCGTCGGCAAACCCATGGCGTTTCTGCTTTTGGCGCAAAATGCCACGGTGACGATGTGCCATTCCAAAACGAAGGACCTGCCCGCCGTGGCAAGACGCGCCGATGTCCTGATTGCCGCCGTCGGAAAGCCGCGCATGATCACCGCGGACATGGTCAAAGAAGGAGCGGTGGTGATCGACGTCGGCGTCAACCGTCTGGAAAACGGCAAGCTGGCGGGCGATGTGGCGTTTGATGAAGTCGCTCCCAAAGCATCCGCCATCACGCCCGTGCCCGGCGGCGTCGGCCCGATGACGATTGCCATGCTGATGAAAAACACCCTGGACGCGGCGAGAATGGCAGCATCTTGACCTTCAGCTATCAAAACTTTTTGCTAAGAAAACATACAATGACCCGCAAGGCAGAGCATCAGGGGAGCTCACTGGTGACCCTCACTTACAGAAGCGATATTGATGGATTACGAGCCGTTGCGGTTTTATCCGTTGTTGCATATCATGCATTTCCGGAGTTGTTGCCAGGCGGCTTTGTTGGTGTTGATATTTTTTTCGTCATTTCAGGATTTTTAATCTCAAGCATCATTCTCAAAAGCCTGAAAGAGAATACTTTTTCATTTCGTCTATTCTACGAACGGCGGATCAAACGAATTTTTCCAGCCTTGCTGCTGGTACTGATCTTTTGTCTGGCGCTTGGATGGCTGGTGTTATTGCCAAATGAATACGGCGCATTGGGAGAGCATGTTGCGGCAGGCGCAGGTTTCATTGCTAATGTTTTGCTATGGACCGAGTCCGGATATTTTGACAAAGCGAGTGAGCTAAAACCTCTTCTACATCTATGGTCGCTCGGCATCGAAGAACAATTTTATATAATATGGCCGCTTCTTCTGGCCACGGTAAGCAAAAAACGGATCAATCCTTTTTATTTGTTGTTTTTTTTGTTCGTGGCTTCATTTGTAATAAACCTATATTTAACGTGTAATAGTCCTGTAGCGGCATTCTATTCCCCCGTTACTCGTTTTTGGGAATTGATGCTTGGAAGCATTCTTGCCTGCTGCAATTTGACGGATAAAAGCAACGGAGTTGATTCCAAAAGTGATTTCCACTCGTTTCTGTCGTTCTTTGGAATTTTACTTATTGTGTTGTCGGTCGTGCTATTCAAAGATGATGTTCAATTTCCCGGATGGAGAGCGATGTTGCCTGTTGTCGGGGCCGGTCTGTTAATCCAAGCCGGGCCAGGCTCATTTTTCAATCGAGTGGTTTTGTCACGACGCGCGTTTGTTACGGTTGGGCTTATCAGCTATCCTTTGTACCTCTGGCATTGGCCACTGCTCTCTTTTGCGAGAATCATACATTCAGAGATACCGCCAACATGGGTGCGCCTCGCCATCGTTATTTTAAGTCTCTTATTGGCCTATCTAACCTATCGCCTCATTGAGAAGCCAATACGATTTGCGTTTTCAACCAAGAGAACAGCGCCGGCATTGTTCTTGGCAATGGTAATTGTCGGGGTGGCGGGATTTTACTGTTTCATAATGAACGGGATGCCTCAACGGTTCAGTGCGGATATACAGTCCTATGCAACGTATAAATATGATCCTGCGACGGATACCCGACGGGGGGCCTGCTGGCTCGACGTGGCAGCCGACGCACAGGGGTATTCCGCTGACTGCGTTGATCCGCCGGAAAAAGGAAAAACATTCATTCTGGTATGGGGGGACTCACATGCGGCCCGCTTCTATACAGGCCTTAAAGCATTAGGAGGCGATGATTTCCGTCTGGCGCAATTCGCCCGCAACGCCTGCCCACCAGTTTTGAATTATGGCTACAACAACTGCAATAAATCCAATATTTACGTTTTCGGAAAAATAAAAGAACTGCGGCCGACGATTGTCATTCTGCACGCACATTGGATAGGCTATCTTAAGTTGGACCATAACGATACGGTCATGCGGTCGCTTGTTCCGACCATTCAAAGACTGAAAGAGGCAGGTGTCTCAAAAATTATCGTTGTCGGTCCTTCGCCGCAATGGCTGAGCCCATTACCTAATCTTCTTGTAAAAGAATTAAGACGCACTCGTGCCGCCAACGTTCCGGAACGCACATATCAGTATTTTGATCAAAGCGTTGTTGCCGTTGATGAAACGATCAAGACTCAGCTTCAGAATTTGGACGATGTCGTGTATTTTTCCGCGCTGAAGGCCATGTGCAACAAAACGGGCTGCCTGACAACGGTTAATGGGCGTGCCGATGGGCTAACCACATGGGACGAAGGTCACTTAACAACGCCCGGCGCTCTGTACCTGGCGCAAAAGCTGGCCGAATTAACCGGAGGATTGGGCGCTGAAGGAAGATAAATTTGCTTCTTAAATCTTTTTGATTTTTTTCTCACGGTTTTTCAAAGGCCTCTTCCCAGTGGATCAGGCGGCGTGAAAAATGTAATTCATTGACAGGATTTAGTATATTTTGTATTGATAACAACAGGCTATATCATTTGTGTGCAAATCGCTGTCCTCAAAGCACCTGGCGGGAAGAGATTTTGAAGAAAACCAAAAATTAATATCTTACACGGCAAGAAACCGCAATGGAATCAAATAAAAAGAAAGTGGCCATCGTCCAGTCCAACTACATCCCCTGGAAGGGATATTTCGATATGATCGCCTCCGTGGATGAATTCATCCTTTATGATGATATGCAATATACGCGGCGCGACTGGCGCAACCGCAACCAGATCAAGACGCCGCAGGGTGTGCAATGGTTGACTGTGCCGGTCAAGGTGAAAGGAAAATATCACCAGACCATTCGCGAAACGGAAATCGACGGCACGGAATGGGCCGAATTACATTGGAAATCTTTTAGTCAGCACTACCGTCGCGCAAAGCATTTTGATGAAATCGCGAAAGAGCTTGAGCCTCTTTACCTCCAAAACGAGTACTCGCATCTGTCACAACTTAATCGCACATTGATTGAATGGGTGTGCATGAAGTTGGGTATTCGTACCATCATCCGTAATTCCTGGGATTACCAGTTGATGGACGGCAAAACCGAGCGCCTGGTCAACTTATGCGTCCAGGCCGGCGGCAAAGAATATATATCCGGGCCAGCCGCGCGGGGTTATATCGAGGAAGCCGTTTTTATTGAAAATGGCATCCAGCTTACCTGGTTTGATTATGAAGGCTATCCCGAATACCCCCAGCTCTGGGGTGATTTCACGCACGGCGTCACTATTCTGGACCTGCTGTTCAACTGTGGCAGCGATGTGCCTCGGTATATGAGGTATGTTCGACGATGAAGCTTTCAGATTACGTGATGAACTTTCTTTTTGAAAAGAAGATCAGCCATATCTTCGGCTATCAGGGCGGTTCCGTTACGCACTTGATTGATTCGCTTCATAAAGTCAAAGGGTTGTCCTATATCCAGAATTACCATGAACAGGCTTCCTCCTTCTGCGCAGACGCTTATGCAAGAGTGAGCGGAGGTGTCGGCGTTGCCATTGCCACGAGCGGTCCCGGCGCGACCAATTTGATCACGGGGATTGCTAATGCTTTTTTTGATTCCGTACCCTGTCTTTTCATCACCGGACAGGTGAGTCAGCGTGAGATGAAAACAAAGCAATCCATTCGTCAGCAGGGTTTTCAGGAAACGGATATCGTATCGATTGTCAATCCGATTACCAAATATGCCGAAACGGTTATGGAGCCGGAAAGAATACGTTTTTTTCTTGAAAAAGCTTTTTTTTATGCTCAGTCTGGGCGTCCCGGACCTGTTTTAATCGATCTTCCGCACAATGTGCAGGCAAGCGAAATCAATGTTCCGTTGCTGCAAAGCTTCTATGATTCTGAAGAATACGCCGCGGAAATGAAAAAGAGGAGCCATCCTGACTCACTGACGGTAAAAAAAATAGTCGCCCTGTTGTCGGAAGCCAAAAGACCGGTTATTTTGGCAGGTGGCGGACTGGCATCGATCAGAGGCCGGGGAATATTTGAAGAATTTTATACCGTTTGCGATCTTCCGGTCGTTTGTTCCCTGAGAGGCCTCGATGCAATTGACCATGAGGACAAACATTTCTGCGGATTTATTGGATCCTACGGTAATCGCTATGCCAATTTTGCCGTTGCAAATTCAGATCTGCTGCTGGTTCTCGGTTCAAGGCTGGATGAACGCCAGACGGGGCCGGATAAAACTCTTTTTGCGAGAGAGGCGAGGATCATCCATGTCGATGTCGACTCCGATGAACTGAACCATAACGTTTGTGAAGCGATCAGCGTCTGCTGCGATGTCGAATCGTTCCTGAAAGAGGCGCTCGCGGCAGTAGGTGGCGGAACTTTAGACAATAAAAAATGGTTGGCCCAGATTCATCGGTGGAAAGTTCAATATCCTTCATACCCGGTGCACGATCAACCCTGTGGCGTCGATCCCAACGAATTCTTGTATATTCTGAGCAGGAAGGCCTCCGGAAAGGCCGTGGTGTGTGCGGATGTCGGACAAAACCAGATGTGGGTTGCTCAGTCTTTCTGTCTCTTCGGTGGAAAACAACTGCTGAGTTCCTCCGGGCATGGCGCAATGGGATACTCCCTGCCGGCGGGGATTGGCGCTTATTGTGCGTCACCCAATCGGCAGATTATTTGTGTGATGGGCGACGGCGGCATTCAGATGAATCTGCAGGAATTGCAAACTGTGTTTCGGGAAAGAATTCCATTGAAGATATTCGTCATGAATAATCAATCTTTGGGGCTGATACGGACTTATCAGGAGAAATATTTCAATGACCGATGCTACGGTTCGGTTCAGGGATATGCCAATCCGGACTTTGAAAAACTTGCATATGCATTTGATATTTTATATACAAAAATTCGTACTCGTGAAGATTTTGACCGGCTCGATGGAGGGCTCGAAATGGATAAGCCTCATCTTTTTGAGGTAGTGCTTTCTTCCAAAACCCAGGTTGTTCCCGAACCTGCTCCAAGGGGTCCGGTGGAAGACCAGTTTCCTCCGCTGGACAGAAAGGAATTGAGTCGTCTTTGTAATATGGACGATCCTGTTTCCAAGGATGAAAAAATATAATGTGTTGGTCACCGGTATCGGTGCGATCATCGGCTACGGGATTGTCCGTTCTTTGAGACAGTGCCGGTATGACGTCAACATCGTCGGCATGGATGTTTATCCGGACGCCGTGGGCCGGCGATGGTGCGACGCTTTTCTTCAGGCGGTTTGGGCTTCCGATCCCGGCTATTGCGACTTTGTCGCCGACGTCATTGATCAATACAAGATCGACTTGGTTTTTTTAGGGTTGGAACCGGAGATTTACAGACTTTGCGACGATCAGGATCGTTTTAAAGGAGATATCAGCAAGATTATTTTGAACAACAGGGAGCTGATTGAAATCTCAAGAGACAAGTGGCGTTTATATGAGTATCTTACCGCGCATTCGATTCAGGCGATAAATACTTTCGCAGAGGAGGATTACGAAACCATTGCCTCATCATTAAAACTCCCCTGTTTGGTTAAACCGAGACGTTCATCCGCCTCCAAAGGTATTGTGACTCTCCAGTCCCGCGAGGATTTTGACTACTGGAAGGGTAAGTTGGGCGACAACTTTATGCTTCAGGAAATTGTCGGCGATGAGGATCATGAATATACCGTCGGTGTTTTTGGGCTGGGGGATGGATCATTGTCGCAATCCATTGCTTTTTCAAGAAAACTGAGCAGGGAAGGTTCCACAGCCAAGGCGCAATCCGTTGATATCCCGGAGCTTGACGAGGAAATCAAGCGACTGACGGCTCTGTTCAGGCCGGTCGGACCTACAAATTTTCAATTCAGGCGGCATCAGGGGGATTATCTTCTCCTGGAAGTGAATCCGCGATTTTCTTCTTCGCTTTCTCTGCGCACCGCGTTCGGCTTTAATGAACCGGAAATGTGCATCGAATATTTTGGAGAGAAGGTTATGCCCCGTCCTGCAGTCATTAAAAAAGGAACGGCTGTCCGCTACATTGAAGACGTTGTGGACCTCTCATGATGGCCGTTATTTCCGACATTCACGGAAATTTTCCCGCGCTGCAGGCGGTTTTACGTGAAATTGAAAAAAGCGGCTGTGACCGGATCGTATCGCTGGGTGACGTAGCCGGATATTACTGCGAGATCAATGAATGCATTGATTTGCTGAGGCAAAAAAATATCCCGAATATTCTGGGGAACCACGATTACTACCTGGCATATGATCAGCCCTGTCCTCGGTCAAATGTGGCCAACGTTCTGCTGGAATACCAGCGTGGGAAGATTAAGCCGGAAAATATGGAATGGCTCAGGTGTTCGGTTCCAAGAATGGAATACGGCAAAGCCTCGTTTGTTCACGGCGGCTGGCAGGATCCTCTGGACGAGTATTTAACCGATGTCAGTAAAGAGTATTTTCGAAATGAGTCGGCGAAGTATTTCTTTTCCGGCCATACGCATATTCAGTCTCTGAGTGTTCTGGGGACCATCTGCCACTGCAATCCCGGTTCTGTGGGGCAGCCCAGAGACAACGACCCCAAAGCAGCCTTTGCCCTTTTTAACGGAGAGAAGGTATGTCTCAGAAGGGTCGATTACGATATCGACCGCATTGCTTTTGCGATGAAAGATTGCGGGTTTAGTCCCTATGTTTATGAAAGCTTGTATTCGGGCCGGAAAATCGGTGCTCAGCGATCCGGCGCAGAATCTGCAGGGGAGGAAAGAAAATGAAATGGAAAAAACAGGGGCGCGTCTATTGTCCGTCGGAGGAAGATCCCTATACGCATGCGATGTTTCCAGTTGTTGAGGTTACGGATAACGAAAGAGGCCTGGTCCGCATCTATTACACGCACCGTGACAAAACCAATTATGGATTTCCAACTTACATGGACGCATCTATCGTGGACGACAAGTTTTCGATCCTTTATAATCACCACGAGCCCATAATGGAGAAGGCCGCTTTAGGCAATTTTGACGACAGCGGCGTGAACGTGACGTCGATTGTAAAAATAAACGGCAGGAAACGCTTCTACTATTACGGATGGAATCTTGGCGTGACCGTGCCCTTCAGAAACTCCATCGGAGTCGCCGAGGAAGCCGAAGACGGTGTCATGCTGAAACGTTTATATGCGGGCCCCATGATGGATCGGTCGAAGGAATTCCCCAATCTTTGCGCCACGCCGTGCGTTCTCAAAGAAGGTGATGCCTTCAAGATGTGGTTTGCATCCGGTGAGCCCTGGTTGCTGATGGACGGCAAGCCGGCGGTTGCCTGCTCCATCGGTTACGCCGAGTCGGAAAACGGACTGGACTGGAGGCGTCAAAAGGCGCCGGCGGTTGGCCACGGAGACGGCGATCATGTCGTCTCCACGCCGTGCGTTTTGAAAGACGGAAACATCTATAAGATGTGGTATTCCTATCGCGGAAGGAAATACCGTATTGGATATGCCGAATCCCATGACGGCCGGACATTTCACCGGATGGATGAGCAGGTTGGAATCGATGTTTCGGAGAAGGATTGGGATTCCGATATGATTTGCTACCCCTGTGTTTTTGACCTGGGGCAAAAACGATACATGATTTACTGCGGCAATGAATACGGCAAAACAGGATTCGGTTTGGCCGTCTTAACGGAGGATCACCGTTCATGAAACTGTCCATTGTGACCACCATGTATCAGTCAGCGCGTTTTATTGAAGAATTCGTGCGGCGCATCGGTCTTGAAGCAAAAAAAATCACCCAAGACTACGAGATCGTTATGGTCGATGATGGATCGCCGGACAATTCCCTCACACAGGCGCTTGCCCTCCAGTCAGCCGACCCGCATCTCCGCATCATTGAACTGTCGCGCAATTTCGGTCATCACAAGGCCATGATGGCCGGTCTTGAATACGCCCGCGGCGATCTTGTTTTTCTGATTGATGTCGATCTGGAAGAGCCTCCGGAACTCCTGACGTGGTTTTACGATGAATTGAAAGCTGGCAACTGGGATGTTGTTTACGGCCTTCAAAAGGAACGAAAGGGCGGCTTGATTAAAAAAATTGGCGGAAGATTCGGTTGGTGGTTGATAAAATTATTGGTTTCCGTGGATATGCCCTTTAACCTCTGTACGGTTCGTCTGATGCGCTCCTCTTACGTCCGTCAACTGATCCGGCACAAGGAGCATATGACGGCTATTGGCGGATTGTGGGTGCTGACGGGTTTTCGTCAGCACGGACTGGTTTTTGACAAACTCTCGCGCGGGGAATCCGCCTATTCCTTCGTCAAACGACTCAGGGCTCTCTTAGATTCGGTGACATCGTTCAGCCAAGTTCCTCTCTACGGCGTTTTTTTTCTGGGGCTGGCGATTTTCTTCGTATCGTTTCTGGTGACCGTTGCCCTCATTGTCCGCCGTCTGACCGGTTACGTTCTGGATGGCTGGATCTCCGTCATGGTTTCGGTGTGGAGCCTGGGAGGGCTGATCCTGTTGTGTATCGGTTTGGTGGGTCTTTATATTTCCCGCATCTTTATTGAAACGAAGAACAGACCCTACGTCATTATCCGGAATGTTTTTGACGCTGATTTGCCGGATCGGAAGCCGGAGGAGAGGAATTGAAATACCCGGAAAGGAAGAAGATTTTATGTCCATAAAACAGCAATATGCATCCCGTTACAAGGGAGACAAAACGCCTGCCGTTTATCCGGTGGAGTTTGTTGTGCGGGCGTTTTTGGGT
>JAGVUJ010000298.1 GCA_019136325.1 Deltaproteobacteria bacterium | reverse complement strand
TCTTGCCGTTGCAGCGCATCATCAACAAAAACTATGGCAAAACTCATTTACCCTGTTTGAATACGCTCTGAAAAAAGATCCGAATAATTATGTGGCTTATGTACTGATAGGCCAGGAACTCGCAAGAAATGGTAAAAACGAGCAAGCCTTGTATTATTACGACATGGGTTTGAAATTAACTCCCAACGTGTATGCGGCGTATAGGAATAAAGCGATCATTTTAAATAGGCTGGGCAAACGTCTCGAAGCGATTCAGGTCTTAAAAAAGGCTATTCAAGAAGTTCAAGCTCCCGCTGAAGCATATTATATGTTGGGATTGTTGTATTTGGAGGATAATAATCTTGACAAATGTGAAGAGTATTCTCTGAAATCCATTAGAAAAGATCCTAAATGTGGGGACGCATACAATCTTGTAGGCCTTGCGCTGTTAAAAAAAGGGAATCTTGAAGAAAGCATACAAAATTTTGAAAACGCTTTACGCATTAATCCCAATCATATCAAAGCGCAGAAAAATTTAAAAGTTGCACGGACATTATTAAAACGTCAAATCTGAACAAAGAGGATAGCCTTTACATTTTTTTTTAAGAATGCTTTTGTCTGTGAGGTGCGTGAATACCGGAGAAAAATTTTAAAGATAAATTGATAGCGAAAACAGAGCACATGTTTGAAAAAAACAATATAAGCCGGAAACAGTCCATGCTTGTCATTCTGATACTGACCATGATGGTGCTTGGTATTTATTGGCCGGTGCAGGACTATGGGTTCATCAATTTTGACGATGATGTTTATGTTACACAAAATATCAATGTGCAATCCGATATTACATGTGATGGATTGCGTTGGGCATTCAGTACAAAATATTTCGGGTTATGGAATCCCTTGACATGGCTGTCCCTGATGTTGGATTATCAACTTTTTGGCTTGAATGCCGGCGGTTATCACTGGACCAATGTTATTTTCCATATTCTGAATTCCGTTTTATTATTTTTCCTGTTTAAGAATCTGACCGGCGCTGTCTGGCGCAGCGCTTTGGTTGCCGCTCTCTTTGCCGTTCATCCGATGAATGTGGAATCGGTAGCATGGATCGCTGAAAGAAAAAACGTTCTCAGCACTTTTTTCTGGTTCCTCACCATGTTATTTTATGTGCGGTATGCAAAACATCCGGACTGGAAATGTTATCTGCCTGTACTGATCTGTTTTGCCCTGGGACTCATGTCGAAACCTATGCTGGTGACGGTTCCTTTTGTTCTGCTTCTTCTCGACTATTGGCCCCTCAATAGAACGATGATTCATACCGGAAACGCAGCGGAAACGTCACGGGTTATAAAAGCCGAAAAAGAGAAAATAAGCTTTCTGCTTATGGAAAAAATTCCCTTGCTTGGTCTGTCGGCAATTTCTATTTACATAACGATGTCTACACCCAACATCGATAAGACCCTATACACAACCTTTGCCGATCGGATTTGCAATACGACTTTTTCTTATGTCATGTATCTGAAAAAACTATTTCTACCGACGGATCTTTCCATCTATTATGTGTATCTCGCTATACCGACATGGAAGATTTTTGTCTCCGCCGCGCTTTTGATTCTTTTTACGATTTTCGTTTGTAAACATTTTAAAAAACATCCTTATCTGACGGTGGGCTGGTTCTGGTATCTTGGCACCTTGATGCCGGTTATCGGTCTTATTCAGATTGCCGATCATACGATGGCCGATCGTTATGCTTATGTTCCTGCTGTCGGGATATTCATCATGATTGCCTGGGGTGCGGAGAAGATATTATCTACGCCTTTCCGGAAGAATCTTTTTATAGGGATATCCGTTCTCTGTATTGCCATTCTTGCGATAGCCGGTCACCATCAAGTAAGGCTCTGGGCCAGCACGGTGACCTTATTTGAAAACGCACTGAAAAAGAATCCTGATAACCACATCGCCTATCAGATTATCGGTCAGGAATTGGCCCGAAACGGTGAAAATGAGAAAGCGTTAAACTATTTCGATATGGCGTTAAAAATCCGTCCTTATTTCTATCCGGCATATAACAATAAAGCGGCTGTTTTTCAGAAAATGGGAAAGCGTGATTTGGCATTGCAGAATTTTGAAATGTCCGCTCGGATTAATAAATTTTCAGCGGAGACATATTTCAGCATCGGATTGATTTATTTGGAAGACGGCAAGTTCGACAAATCCATTGAATACGCTTTAAAAGCAATAAAGATAAAACCTGATTATCAACCGGCGTACGATATCGCGGGCATTGCGTTTGTAGAAAAAGGAAAGCCCGAAGAAGGAATCAGGTATTTTGAAAAATCATTGCGTTTTAATCCCCAAAGCAAAAATGCACAAAAAAATTTAAGAATAGCTTTGGAGAAGAGCAGAAAATTAAATTGATAATAAAGATTATACAGGCGCGAACGTCTCAAGAATGTCTGATTAACCCGCTGAATTAAAGAAGCAATCATGTAACATAAAATATTTAGTATACCATATACTTATGGGAAAATGTCGCTGTTGTTTTAATGGCTTTAATCAGGCATGGAAATATTCCGTCACGAAAAGATTATTTCCCTTGACTTTATGGTCTTATTGTTCTAGAAAGAAAATGACCGCCAGTCATATATTGACCGTGATTTTATGCACGGTTGCACTTCAATGGGGAAGAAAATTACTGTGGGACTTCTGGAACGAAGAGTAAAAGAAAAAGACAGTCGCAAAAAATTAATTCTCAAGTCGGCGAGGTCTTTATTCTTCAAGAAAGGTTTTAATCAAGTAACCGTCGATGAAATAGCGAAAGCTTCCGAATTGGGAAAAGGATCCATTTACCTCTACTTTGACAGCAAAGAAGAAATTTATGCTCAGATTCTGTTAAATGATATTGATAATTTCAACAATCAGGTTGCGGTACTTCTTGATAAACAAAGCTCTTCCACTGATTTACTGACGGAATTTTCATATATTTATATCGATTTCTTTTTCAATGATGGTGAACTGTTCAGAATATTAATGACCTATATGCTGCAGCCCGCGAAAATGAATTTACCGGAGGAACTTAATGCTCAAATTCTAAACGCGAATGCCGGATCAATCGATGTTATCGGAAAGATATTACAGTTGGGGGTAGATTCCAAAGAGTTTTCTACTGACATTAATATCAAACAAAATCAAAACGCATTATGGGGACTGCTCAATGGGATTATTTCTCTTTATATTTTTTCCGGTGTGCAGGCAAAAAGAAAGGAGAGAATTCATTCTTTAACGAAATTAGCATTGGAAATATTCATCACGGGTTTGAAAAAAGCGTGATGAATATTTAAAGGATTTTATAATCAGCCAAAAGTTTAAAGCAAGACAAGGCAAAGCAAAGGAGGAAAGACATGTCATTTGAGATCAAAAAAGCAGCTGTTTTAGGCGCGGGAGTTATGGGTGCGAACATTGCAGCCCATTTAACGAATGCCGGCATCGAGTGTTATCTGCTGGATATCATCCCTTTCGAACTTACCGAGGATGATAAGAAGAAAGGATTAACAGAGAAAAGTCCGGCCTGGCGCAATCGTTTCGCTGCAAACGGATTGGCTGGCGCCACCAAGTCCAAACCGGCCAGTTTTTATGCCAAGAGCAATGCGTCGATGGTGACGATTGGCAACTTTGAAGATAATTTAAATATGCTGGCCGATTGTGACTGGGTTTGCGAAGTTGTTATCGAAAATCTGAAAGTCAAACAGGAACTTTTTGCCAAAGTGGAAAAAGTTGTCAAACCGACCTGTATTGTTTCTACGAATACATCCGGTCTTCCTATTAAAGATATTTCCGCCAAATTCAGTAAAGATTTGAAAAAACGTTTCCTCGGGACCCATTTCTTCAATCCCCCCCGTTACATGAAGCTCATGGAAATCATTCCCGGCGTGGAAACGGACAAGGCCGTCACGGATTTCATGGTAAAATTCAGTGAAGAAGTTCTCGGCAAGGGTGTTGTCGTATGTAAGGATGTTCCCAACTTCATCGGGAATCGCGTCGGCGTTTATGATCTGTCCAACGCCGGCCGGGTCATGGTGGAAAAAGGTATGAGTGTTGAAGAAGTCGACGCCATTGTCGGCAAAGTGGTTGGCCGTCCCGGCACAGCCGTCTTCGGGACCATGGATCTGGTTGGCCTCGATATCGGGGTTCATGTCGCTAAGAACCTCTATGATGCCGTTCCCAACGATGAGTGCCGTGATATCTTTTTACCCACCGAATTCGCCGAAAAGATGATGGCCAACAAGTGGCTGGGCAATAAAACCAAGGGGGGCTATTACAAGAAAGTCAAGGACGAAAAGGGCAAGAACGTTAAATACGCTCTCAACTGGAAAACCATGGAATATGCTCCGGCTCAGAAACCCAAGTTTGCGTCCATTTCCGAAGCAAAGAAATGGGTCGAATCCGGTGTCGCCAACAGTATGAAAGTCGCCTTCAACGGACAGGATGCCGCCGGTGATTACCTGCGCGAGTATATGTGTAACAACTTCATCTATGCTGCGAACCGCATTCCCGAAATCTGCGATACCATCGTTGAAATCGACAACGCCATGAAGTGGGGTTACAATCACCAGCTTGGTCCTTTTGAATCATGGGATGCGATAGGGGTGAAGGACGTTGTTGCCGTGATGAAGAAACTGGGCAAAAAAGTTCCGGCCAAAATCGATGAAATGTTGAAGAAGAAATGCACCTCTTTCTACAAAGTCGATAAGAAAGGCGTGAAATCATATTATGATTTCAAAAAGAAGGGCTATGTGAAACTGGAAGAAAATCCCAAGATCATTCTGCTGCCCGGTCTCAAAGAGAGAAAAAAGACCATTAAAGAAAACCCCAGCGCTTCGCTGGTCGATATCGGTGATGGTGTGGCCTGTCTCGAATTCCATACCAAAATGAATTCGATTGATCCCGATATGATGAAGATGATTTCAGAGGGATGCGATATCGTCAATAAAGATTTCCAGGGAATGGTGGTTGCCAACCATGATCAGCGCATGTTCTCCGCCGGCGCCAATCTCTTCCTGGTGTTAGTGGCGATTCAGGAAGGCAAATGGGATGAATTGAAGACGATGGTCAGGGAATTGCAGATCGTCAATATGAAGATGAAATATCTGCCCAAGCCGGTTGTCATTGCTCCGGCGGGTATGGCCCTGGCCGGTGGTTGTGAAATCGCCATGCACGGTGACTACTGCCTGGCCAACGGCGAGACCTACATGGGTTTGGTTGAAGTGGGTGTCGGCGTTATTCCCGCGGGCGGCGGTTGCAAAGAACTGGCTATTCGCGCGACGGAAGGCATTCCCGCCGGTGTTGTAGAATCCGGTTTGAATATGCAGTATCATTACGGCAAGATTTTTGAAAATGTCGCCACCGCTAAGGTTGCGACCAGTGCTCAGGAAGCTCAGAATCTGGGTTATATCCGCAAGACCAACATGATCAACATGAGCAGAGACATGCAGATTTACGAAGCCAAGCAGATTGTTCTGGGTCTGTCCAAATTCTACAAACCGCCGAAGCCCGCTTTGATTCCGGTGATGGGAGAAAATCTGCGCGGCGTTGCCGGAGCGATTCTCAGCAACATGAAAGCCGGAAGATACGCTTCCGACTATGATGTGTATATTGCCATGAAGATTGCTCATGTTCTGGGAGGCGGCACCTGCGCGGAGGGAACCTGGATCACGGAACAGGAAATGCTGGATCTGGAAATAGAAGCGTTCATGAGTCTCTGCGGTGAACAGAAAACGCAAGACAGAATAGCAGCCATGCTGACCAACGGCAAGCCCCTGCGCAACTAAAATGAATCATGCGCCGGAGGTCTGAAAACACAGCCCTCCGGCCTTTAACATAACAAAAGCCTGTAAGGAGGAAAATAATATGAGTGAAGCTGTCATTGTCGCATCCGTAAGGAGTGCCGGTGGAAGATATAAAAGAGGCGGTCTGGCCGATACCCGTGCCGACGTTTTTGGTGTTCAGGTGATTAAAGGTTTGTTGGAGAGAGTTCCCCAACTGGATCCTAAAGATATTGATGATGTCATCGTCGGTTGCGCTTTTCCCGAAGCGGAAGCCGGAATGAACTTCGGTAAAGTATTGGCTGTCGGCGCCGGATTGCCTGAACGATGTGATCATCGCCGGAGGTTGCGAGTCCATGACGCACATCCCCATGGGCGGCGGCATCTTCCGTCCCAATCCCGACTGGGATTACGCCACCATGCCCAATGTTTACATGAACATGGGCAATACGGCGGAAAACGTTGCGATGAATCACGGCGTTTCCCGTGAAGACATGGATAAATTTGGTGTGGAAAGCAACCGTAAAGCTTATGAAGCTATCAAGGCCGGAAAGTTCAAAGATGAAATTATTCCCATCAAAGCCTTCAAATACAAAAAAGACAAGGATGGAAAACGTATCCGCACGGAAGTTGTATTTGATACGGATGATGGTGTGAGATGGCCGGTCAGCTTGCCGGATATGGCTAAACTAAAATCACCTTTCAAACAGGGTGGAAACTGCACCGCCGCCAATTCTTCACAGATGACGGACGGCGCCGCCTTTACGCTGCTGATGACTCCGGAGAAAGCCAAAGCCATCGGCGTTAAACCCATTGCCAAACTGGCCTACTATGCGGTGGCCGGTTGTAAA
>JAGVUJ010000332.1 GCA_019136325.1 Deltaproteobacteria bacterium | reverse complement strand
AAAAATAAGTTCATGGTACCCCACAATTCAAAGCTTTGAGAACGGACTTATGAAGGATCAATCGCTTCGGGTATTAATGGTTGACGATTCTGAGGATGATGTATGGCTCACGATCCGTCAATTAAAAAAAGGCGGATTTCTTCCAACGTATGGAAGGGTGGACGATGCGGCTTCGATGAAGAGCGCCCTCGCAGAAAAGCATTGGGATGTCATCCTCTGTGATTATGCCATGCCGCATTTCGATGTTGTTTCCGCCCTTGATTCATTAAAACAAGCCAATTTGGACATTCCCCTCATTATTGTATCAGCCAGTTCAGGCGATGAAATAGAGAGTCAGTGCATGCGCCTGGGCGCAAAGGACTTTGTGTATAAAAACAATCTGACTCGCCTTTGCCCGGCAATTAAAAGAGAGTTGGAAGCGGCGGAAGCCAGAAAGAAGTGCGAATGGTTGAATAATGAACTTCAGCAGGCGATGCATAAACTCCAGAATGTTCATGAAACCATTATTCAATTTATGGTTTCGGCAATTGAAGCCAGAGATCCATACAAGAACGGCCATCAAATGCGTTGTGCAAATCTGGCCGGCGCGATTGCCGCGGAAATGGGATTGAATCAGGACATAATAGACGGGATACGTATAGCAGGTTCTATCCATGATATCGGGAAATTGACCATACCGGCCGAGTTGCTGGCCAAACCGTCCCGGTTAACCGACATTGAATTCTCCCTGATTAAGGAGCATTCCCAAAGTGGATATGAAATGCTCAAAGACGTAAGATCGTCGTGGCCGCTGGCGCGGATTGTTCATCAGCACCATGAAAGGATGAATGGTTCGGGTTACCCTCAAAAGCTGAGAGGAGAAGAAATTCTCACGGAAGCCCGTATTCTGGCCGTATCCGATGTTGTTGAGTCAATGACCTCCGATCGATCCTATCGTTCTTCAATGGGATTGGAGGCTGCTCTGCAAGAAATCAGAGAAAACGGAGGAATCCTTTACGATAAAAATGTCGCTGATGTCTGTCTGAAATTATTTTGTGAAAAAGGTTATCGATTTTCCTGAAATTCGATATTCGTTATCCGAAAGCAGTTTTCTGCCGCGGAACCCTCGCCTGACTTTGAATGTCATGGCCTCTTCCTAATCAGATTTAAGATTGGAGCGAGGTTAAAAAAGCCTTGTATTTTTATCGGCCTATTGAGATAATAATAAAGGAATCTTCAACGAATTAAATGAGTCGGAGGTTACGATGAAGAAAAAGGATCCCGAAGTTAAAAATAATGAGGAACGGATCTTTGTGAAAGACAGAATTATATCGAAACGTCTTAAGAACGGAAATATATCAAATGAAACCGAAGCGTTGATGAAGTCCGCGAGAAAAGCGGAACGGCTCGATGAAGAAAACGAGATTGTGATAACGATCCTCTCCGAAATAACCAATCTTCCCAAAGAAAAGGTCATTTATAATTACAGCGAAGATATTTCCATGACCGGCACACGAATTCAGGGGAATGTTCTGTTGCCCATTGACACCTTTTTAAAAATAGATTTGGTATTAAAAAATCTGAAACAAAAGATCACCGTTTTTGGAAAAGTAAAACGGAATAAAGTTTTGGTCGAAGGCGAATCTTATGAGGCTGGTGTGGAATTTGTTGATACGCCGGACGAATCAATCAAGAAACTTGAAAATTACATTTTGTCCATCAATCAGTATAAGAATCTCAATCCGGTCGGCGTGCCTTACTGGATTTTTGCAAAATTTAACAAGCCTGCCTCTAAATAAGAAATTTTTACACGTCGTTAGCTGATTTGAGCGGTGTGCCGTGTGCACACTTTTATTCTTAAACCCTTGTAAGGCAAGTCGAGTTTTGTCATGAATTTTTTAGCACTGGATTTTGAGACGGCAAATTATTATCAGGACAGCGCCTGTGCACTGGGTCTTGTTCGCGTTGAGAATGATAAAATTGTCGTTCAAGAATCATTTCTCATCCGGCCTCCTTATCGATATTTCGTCTTCACGTATATTCACGGCATTACCTGGGAGGATGTGCAGGATAAACCTTCTTTCGCCGAACACTGGAACTCGATCAAACCGTTTTTTGAAGGAGTGGATTTTGCGGTGGCCCATAATGCGGGTTTCGACAAAAACGTCTTACGGGCCTGTTGCAACAGACACGGCATTGTCATTCCAGACGTTGATTTTAAGTGCACAATGAAACTTTCCCGAAAAGTATTTAATCTTTACCCCACCAATCTGCCCGCCGTTTGCAGGAATTTTAATATCGAATTGCAGCACCACGACGCTCTATCCGATACGCTTGCCTGCGCACGAATCATGATCGAAATTATAAGAAAAACAGGAATGTAAAAAATTGAGGATTTTCTCAATCTAAGTTGAGGAATCCCTCATTTTTTTCATTGACAAGCAGCTATAAGCTTGTTATTAAGCAAAAAAACAAATTTGTTGTTTAAAGGAATTGGACGAGTTTGTTTAATCTGCTCTTTTGACTGAGAAGAAAAAATAACAGATCTCGTTTCTGAAAATTCCGAAAAATTACTTTTCATTTCTGAGCTTATGTTGCCGACATTGCTACGGCAGAACTCGGCAGAGGGTATTTGTTTGAAAAAATAATTTATATGGGAATGTCCATGATGAATAATCAGAAAGCCAGAGTTGTTATTACCGGAGTGGGACTCGCAGCTCCCAATGCTAATAATCTTGACGATTTTCGCCATGCTCTGCTCACCCAGAAATCCGGGATCAGCGAGATGGAAGTCCGTTACATGGGAAAAGTAGCCGTCGGGAAATGCAATTTTGACGAATATCTTTATCAAAAGAAAAAAATGCGCCGTCGTGGAACCCGGGCCGGTTCCATTTCCATTTATTGCGCCCATGAAGCGTTAAGGAACAGCCATCTGTCTCCGGATGCAATCATTAAAGATAGAACAGGCATATACCTGGGCATCACCGAACACGGAAATGTCGAGACTGAAAACGAAATATATGAACTCCATCAAAATAATCTTGATGCCGGATTATGGTCGCATCATCACAATCCCAGAACGGTTGCCAATACACCTGCGGGCGAGGTCAGTTTAAACATGGGAATCACGGGACCGGCTTACACCATCGGCGCGGCCTGTGCTGCCGGCAATATCGGAATTATTCATGGCATGCAAATGCTTCAACTCGGTGAAGTTGATCTTGCTCTGGCCGGAGGCGTTTCCGAAAGTACGGGCACATTCGGCATTTTTGCCGGATTTAAAAGTCAGGGAGCGCTTGGTACTCACGATGATCCTACAAAAGCCAGTCGTCCTCTCGATGTGAATCGTAACGGCATTGTCGTCTCCGAAGGGGGCGCGGTTTTTGTTCTGGAAAAACTGGAAGACGCCGAAAAGCGACATGCAAATATTTACGGTGAAATAGCCGGTTATCATGTCAATTCCGATGCCGTTGATTTTGTCCTGCCTGACACACGAAGACAAATTGAGTGCATGAGAGCCGCAATGGCCAAGGCGAATATCACGGCAGATGAAATTGATATCGTGAATCTGCATGCTACCGGGACCGTTTCCGGAGATGAAAATGAAAGCGAAGCGGTCCGGACGGTTTTCGGACAATCTGCCAATACTTACATCAACTGCACCAAAGGCTTTATCGGCCATGCAATGGGCGCGGCCGGAGCGCTGGAACTGGCCGGTAATCTGCCCAGTTTTACCGACCACAAAATTCACTCCTGCAAACACATCGAAAATGTCGATCCCAAATGTGACATGAGAAATCTGGTGAATGGCGAACCAATCGATAAGGACGTAAATTACATTTTGAGCAACTCCTTCGGCATGCTGGGAATCAATTCGGTTTTAATCATTAAAAAATATAAAAAATAGATTCAAGGAGGCGGCAACGTGGACTATCAGGCTCTGAGGCAAAAAATTATAGATATCATTGCGGAAATAGCGGTTGATGAAGATCTCTCTAATATTGATGACGATGTCCGGCTGCGGGAGCAGCTTGATCTGGATTCCATGGACTTTCTGGATATCGTGATGGAATTGAAAAAACGATATAAAATTGAAGTTCCGACGGAAGATTATCCGAAGCTCGCAACCATGAAAAGCTGCATTGAATATTTAGCACCCAAGTTTGCATAAGTTTATTATGGCTCATTACGACACCATCATCATCGGCGCGGGCATGTCGGGACTGGCGGCCGGAATCAGACTGGCAATGTTTGATCAGAAGGTCTGTATTCTGGAAAGACATAAAGTGCCCGGCGGCCTCAATTCCTATTACGAACGTCTGGGACGGAAGCTGGACGTCGGGCTGCATGCCATGACCAATTTTGCCCGCCGCGGTGAACATGGCCGTCCTTTGACAAAATTGCTCAAACAACTCAGAATTCCCTACGAGAAGCTGGAATTGTCCCAGCAGCATTTTTCACGCATCGTTTTTCCCGAGCGGCAGCTTTCTTTTTCCAATGATCCGCAATTATTCGTGGAGGAGATCGGAAAAACGTTCCCCGACCAGAAAGAAAATTTTTCCCGGCTTCTGGACACGGTGATCC
Organism: Deltaproteobacteria bacterium; assembly: GCA_019136325.1. The sequence continues at coordinate 1,811 of JAGVUJ010000332.1, read as the reverse complement.
ATTTTGACGATGTGAATCTGAACAACCAATACGAGAGCGCGAAGGAAAAAGTTCGGGAATTTATTTCTGATGAACGGCTTCTGGAGATGATTTTCTGTCCTCTGCTGATTTACGGCAGCGCCTGGGAAAATGACATGGATTTTTCCCAGTTTGTCATTATGTTCAAAAGCATTTATCTGGAAGGATTCAGCCGTCCGCGAAACGGGGTGCGCTCCATTATCAGTCTGCTGATTGAAAAATACCTGCAACTCGGCGGAGAACTCCGCCTGGGGGCCGGGATACAAAAGATCGATACGGAGAACGGCGTTGTGAGAAGCGTCACGTTAGATAATGGAGAGGTCATCCAGTCCAATAAAGTCATGTCCTCCATCGGTCTGCCGGAAACGATGAACATCGTGTCGGAAAAGCAGGAATGTCCCGCGGCCGGTTCGATGAGTTTCACGGAAACCATTCTGTTTTTTGATAAAAAACCAGCCGATGAAGGCATCCGTGACACCATTATCTTCTTTAATGACGATGAGAAATATTACTATCAAACGTCGCAAAATTTTTGCGACTATCGCAGCGCCGTAATCTGTTTCCCCAATAATTTCGGCTATGACGACTATGATGAAGGGGTGATTCGGGCAACGTTCATCGCCAACTTCGAAAAATGGAATGAGCTGGACAGGGCCAATTATCTCTTAAAGAAAAAAGAGGTGCGCGAACAATCTCTGGCCCTCATTGCAAAATTATTTCCCGGCTTCAATGCCCGATTGCTTTATTCCGATGTTTTTACCCCCAGAACCATCATGCGTTACACCGGCCATATCAAAGGCGCTGTTTACGGCAGCACCCAGAAAGTCCGTGACGGGCGAACCGCCTTCAAAAATCTTTTCATCTGCGGCACCGACCAGGGTTTCCTGGGAATCGTCGGCGCCATGCTGAGCGGCATTTCCATGGCCAATCTTCACTGCCTGATGAACGGGGACAAGGCATGAAGTTTAATAATGTCGTTATTTCCTCGTCTGCCTATCATCTTCCCGAGCACATTATGACGTCTGCAGCAATTGAAGAGAGGCTTGCGCCTGTGTATCAGCGTCTCAAACTTCCCGGCGGACGTATTGAACTGATGACCGGCATAAAAGAAAGGCGTTTCTGGCCTCCCGGAACCATGCCCAGCGATTTATCTACGCAGGCAGCCAGAAATCTGTTTGAGAAAAACATTGTTAAACCGGATCAGGTCGATTTATTGATTCATGCTTCCGTCTGTCGGGATTATCTGGAGCCGTCGACTTCATCCATTGTGCATCACAATCTGAATCTGCGAGAACAAATCATGTTTTTTGATCTGTCTAACGCCTGTCTGGGAATGCTGAGCTCGTTTGTGGTTGCCGCCAACATGATTGATAACGGATTCATCAAGCATGCTCTTATTGTTTCCGGTGAGAACGGAGGCCCGTTGCTTTTGCAAACGATTGAACATTTGCTGGGAGACACGAATATCACCCGAAAAAGCATTAAAAAATATATTGCCAATTTAACCATCGGGGCCGCTGCGGTGGCCTATACCCTTTCGCATAAGGACTGTGTCGATGCAGGCCATTTGCTTCTGGGAGGGGCATCTCTGGTCGATTCGTCAGCGAATATCCTTTGTCGCGGCGGCGGGGATACAACGTCGCTGATGATGGAAACCGACTCTGAAGAGTTGATGAAAGCCGGCGTGGCTCTGGCCGAAAAAACCTGGGCAGAAACCAAACGGGAACTGAGATGGACCAATGATGACGTTGACTGCTTTGTCGGTCATCAGGTCGGCGTGGCGCATGAAGCGC
>JAGVUJ010000107.1 GCA_019136325.1 Deltaproteobacteria bacterium | reverse complement strand
TTTATGCCGCTCTCTGTTTCTTTTGTTTTTTTGGCTTTTTCGTATTGTTCGCGCGAATCGAAAAAGTCGAGCATCCTTTCGATATTATCAGGCTCCATGATTAATGCATCGAAAGCCTGATGGTCGGCATCGAAAAGACCATCGACTGTCTGAAATTTTCGTTCATGAGTGTCCGCATGAGTGTTGATGCTGTCTTCGATCGTCAAATCAATTTGAGCCAGTAGTTCGTGCATGATCAATTTGACGTTTTTATAATTGTCAATGTCCTCAGAACGCTGCCCCATGAGCACATATTCTTCAATCAAAAAGAAGTCGTCATTGGGATTGCCGACGTGCAAAAGGGGGTTGGTAAGAAAAAAACTCGGTAAAATATCACGGGAGGGGAAGTGTGTTTCACGCATGTCTCTGAGTTTTCGCGTATTCACATCAGCAAGAAGCTCAAAAAGTTCCTTGCCGACCATCCGGATAATCTGATTATAGTGCAGCTTGATTTCCGATAATTTATCTTTAATTACAAAAATGTCGCTCTGATCATGCTTGGCGGACAGCTGATACATTTTCACAAGCGGTTCAATTTGTTCTACCAGTATTTTGTACTGTAATCTGACTTCTTCCAGAAACAGTTTTGCCAGCGCCGTCTGTGCCAGAAAGTCAATCTGTACTTCAGAGGCCGTTTTTGCTTTATTGATTCCGTCGAGCAAGATATCGTTGCATATCCGTCTTAAGGCATCTTTCTCCGCTTCACAGAACTCTTTCTTGTATTCCTTGAAAAAAAATTCAGTCCCGCTGTGTTTGACCATCAGAAGAAACGTTGTCTTCTTCAGGCTGCTGTATACTTGAGGGCTGATGCGGACATCCAGATGAATATTGTCCACGCCCGGAGCGAGCCTGCTCAGAGAACAATAAATGTGGTAATGTCTAACGCCCAGATTTTTAATGGCCGGCGTTTTTTTAAACGGTTTGAAAATACCCAGACTTATCATGACATCCTTCGTTATGTATCGGATAAACGCTTTACATCACTAGACAACCGGCGCACCAACAGGAATCAATGATACGGACAAACAACACATGGTTAATTTTTACATTCAGATCAGCGCCTGATTAAAGGCAGTATCCTCGGCTTTTAATCAGGTCCAGCGCTTTACAAAATCCCAGCTCGCATGCTTTTTTAACATCGCTGCATCCCTGCGTATTGTTTTCCAGCATGAAATAAGCCAGGCCGCGATTATTGTATGCATTGGCGTTATTCGGCTCGAGCTTGATGGCCTTGTTGAAATCGTCGATGGCCATTTTGTAGTTTTTGAGCTTATTATGATTAATGCCTCTGATATTATACGCTTCGGCGAAATCGGGCTTGAGGCGAATGGCCTCACCGCAGTCGTCAATAGCCTCTTTATACTGGCCGAGATTATTGTGCACGGTTGCGCGGTTGTAATAAGCCAAAACGAAATCAGGCTGCAAGCGGATTGCCGTGCTGAAATCTTCAAGCGCGAGCTGATTATTGCCGATATTTTTATAAGCAACACCCCGCTGATTGTAGGTGTCGGCGTAATCGGGTTGCTGCGTAATGGCCTTGCTCAGATATTCTACAGCCTTCTGCGGTTCCGTATACTGTTTGCCGTCCCATAAAAGGTTTGCCTCGTTCGTCAGGTCGTCGGCGTTTTCAGAGGGCTTCGAACATGAGCAAATGAGGGTTAATGTCAGAATTAGTATAAGAGTAAAAAAAGCACTTTTTTTCATAATATCCGCCTCCATGAATAATGTTTGGTATTGTGATTCACTAGCATAATTATTAGGAAAATTTAACAAAAAAATCGCTCCGTGTCACTTGATGTGTAGAAAAAACTCCGCCGGTTTAATGTGCAGCTTATCCGGCAGGATTGTTCTGACGATCTTCAAACGGTCCGGGCCATCCGGGATGTCCTGATCGGCCAGGTAAATCATTTTGCCGCTATGCCAGGCGCCTGTCCCGTCGTCTTCCAGAAGCAGAATCAGGGGCCGGTTGCGCTCGGCTTCCTCGGGATAATCCATAACCAGTCCGAAAGCTCCGTTGCTCAATTCCACGACGGAACCGATAGGATAAGCTCCCATCATGTGAATAAAACGCTTCAAGAGAATGGTGTCAAAGCTTTTTCCCGCTTCCGTCCACATCCATTTCAGCACTTCGTCGGGCGTATAGGACTTTTTCCGGTAAACTCTCTCGCTGGTCATTGCTTCATAAACGTCGGCGATGTGAATGATCTTGCCCATAAGACTCAGGTTGTTGATAAACAAGGTGCCGGGATAACCGGTCATGTCCAGATTCAGGTGATGTTCAAAAGGACCGAGAATGATTTTTGATCTCAATGAGGGATTGGTATTGAGCATAAGAATTTTTTTCACGCCCTTGACGGGATGCGTTTTAACAATATCCCATTCCACATTGGTCAATTCTCCATGTTTGAAGAGAATCTCTTTGGGAACATCTACCTTGCCCAAATCATGAAAAAGACCGCAAATCGTCAGATGCTCGAGGGCGATGTCTGACAAGTCGATGTGTTTGCCCAGACAGGTGGCGAGCAGGGCGACATTGACAGAGTGAGCGTACGTATAATCATCGTAGTCCTTGAGCGTTGCCAGCCCGATCAACAGGGCGGGATCCTGCTTGACCATATCCACGATATTCTGGGACAATCGTCTGACTCTGCGCACTCCCACCATACTCTCGGATACTTTCTGCGCCACTTCTTTGACCGCTTCTATGGCCTGAAAATAATTTTTGCGCGCCTTTTCAAATTTTTTATCCTCGAGAGATCCGCTTTCCACGCTTTCGTCGTCATCCTGTTTCGGAAGAATCGACACCCATGAAAAATCATTTTTATTCAACTGTTCATCCAGCCAGTCAATGTGGTGATCGTGTTTGATGGTGTCATTGAGCAAGCGCATAAAAGCCATGATATTTTCGGGCAGCGTATTTTGGGCAGACTTCAGAAAATTGATGCTGCCGATGCCTCGTTTCGAAAAAAAATCCGCCATATTGTAAACAATAACAGCCGCGTCTCTGCGGTAGGGAATTTTTTCTCCTGCGAGATGAAAGCGGCTCCGATGCAAACGCAGACTAATGTCACTTTTGGCAGTCAATTCATTGAGTATTTTCTGAAAAGAGTCGACACTGGTACGGACAATCTGATTATTATCCTGATACATCCGCACCGCGCTGATCATGTGATACATGGTTCTCAGAAAATCATGGCCCAATTTTTCCGGAATCGATCTTTGTTCAGACATGACTATCGTCCCTTTTTGTTTTTTTGGAAAAGTTCTTTTCCGGCTTTACGCGCAATTCTGCGCAGACCGGGATTCAAACTGTGTCCCGCTTTTTCAATCACGTGACGGGCCTCCGGTATTTTCAAAGCCATCAAGGCCTGCGCGGCGCCTTCACGATATGCCGATTTTCTGAAGCCGCCCGTCCACTTCGGCTGCAGCAGGATTTGACTGAGCAAGGGAATTGAACGTGCGGATCCGCATTTTCCCAGGGCGGTGAAGCACTCTATAATGTGTTCGACGTCGGCAGTCTCTGATTTCCGGCGTTGAAGATATTGCAGCAGAAAATCTTCCGCAAGATCATTTCGTGTTCTGCCCATGTGCATCAGGACGATCCGGCGCACCGATTCATCCGGGTCGTCGATAAACTCAAAAATTTTTGCCGCCTGGTTACTGCCTGACTGTGCGATTGTCTTGACCGCCAGGCGACGAGCCGATGAAGAGAAATGGCGGGCCAGCTTCATAAGATGATTCAAAGATATTTCCGCATCCAGACGAGACAGGATGAAAACCAGTTTTTCCGCCGTTTTTTCATCCGCCGTAGTGATCAATTGATCGAGAGCATTCATGTCCTGCCGAATAAGGCCAATAATCGTATCCTGGACCATTTGTTCCAAATGCGACGGCTGTCCGGCAAGTAAGAACTGCATCAGCGTATCAACGGCTTGCGGGTGGAGATGCTTGAAAACCTGCCCAAGAAATTCAATTTGGCTGAAGTTGAAGGAACTCCAGGCTTCCTTCAGCGGTTTCAGGCACCTGGCATCGGATGAGATGTTGTTGTAGAACGTTTCGATTAAAGGACCGGCCTGCGGACAATTCAGCCGTCCGCTGCCCATAATCTTGTGAAGGCCGTTGAGAATGATAACGGCAGCCTCGAAATCGTGACGATGAATCGAACCGTCAAATTCTTCCGAGATGACTTCCAGAATAACGTTGAAGTCCTTTTCTTCTTTGTGCTGGAGAAGCATATCCAGCAGCATATTCAAATGTGCGGTCGCGGGCAGCATTTCTTCGCGGGAAATCATTTCCTGGAGAGCGATTTGCTCACTGGTTGTCAGCACATAGGAACCTTGATCGAAACCCAGTCCGCCGGTTGAAACATCATCGGTTGCCGTTTTGTCGAGCGCGGTTGTTTCCTCCGGCGCAGAGTCTCCCGTTCCCGCTTCTTCAACGGCCGGCGTGGTATCTGATTTTAAAGGCTGATCGAGTTTGTCGGCGGTGTGTTCTGAAACAAAATCATCGGCCTGATAAAACACATGATCAAAACGGGCTTCCCAGAAAGCGGTGACAATATCGCCTTCGGGTTCTTTTGTCAGTACGGAATATTTTTGCACAATCGATAATAAATCGCGAACTTCTTTCAGCTCTATGCCTTCGGTAAACTCCAGCCATCTTATTCCGTCACGGAAAAGCGTGAAGGTAAGGGATCCTTCTTCCGGCGGTTCAGTCTGAACCTCGATTTTCTGACAGAGAACGCGATCCCTTTCGAATTCAAACCGGATATCTCCATATTTGCGAATATGGGCATCCAACGCTTCATGGAATTGTTTGATGGAATTGGAACTGATGCTGTGACCTTCGGGATACAACGATACGTTCTTGCTGGTCAGCACCATCTGGACGAACAGCTTTTTGATATCATCCGATTGCTTGATCGAAAGGAATTTATCCGTTTCCTTATTGTCGTTATCCCGGATGTTCATCACGGCACCGCTTTTCTATAAAAAAATTTATAATGATTATGCAATCGTGACAAATTTAAAATAACCGGCAGATAGCCAACGTGTTTATTTGTTTCGGCCTGAATGACCCTGCCCTTGAGCGTTAAATCACCGTAAATATTTAAAATTTTTTTAATCTTATGTATGAAAAATTATAGAAAATGTATTCTTTCCTGTCAAGCCAATCTTGACGATGAAAGGAACAAATCGTTTTCTAATGGCCGGTTTGGATTCCGGGACAATAGATGTGGAAAGCAATGGAATTTGGTAGCGGGGGAAGGATTCGAACCTTCGACCTTTGGGTTATGAGCCCAACGAGCTACCGGACTGCTCCACCCCGCGACATTACAAAAACGTTGACTTTACACCATTATCTCCACTGTTTGTCAAGGAGTAATTTTCATAATCCTTGATCGATATCAACGGATTGAATAATCTTACCCGGTTATGTAGCCCATGAAGCGATAAATCAGTTTGGCGGCCATGAAATCAGGCGCGATATCGCCGGAAACCGGGGCCAGTTCCACGACATCGAAGCCGCGGATCTTGCAGGTGCGTGAAACGGATTTAAGCAGGCGCAGCACATCCCTCCAGTACAGACCTCCCGGTTCCGGAGTTCCGGTGGAGGCCATGATGGAAGGGTCGAAAACATCCAGATCGATGGTGACAAAAACATCGCCCTTGATGTCCTTGCTGATTTTCTCACACCAGTCTTTTCTTTCCGCGACAAAGTCCGCGCTGTAGGATTTCACGTTACTGGTCGGTAAAAAATCACCTTCTTCCTTGCTCATGCTCCGGATGCCGACCTGAACAAGCGGGCAAAGCTCCGAAATTCTTCGGGCGACGGAGGCATGACTGTAGGGGCTTCCCTGGTAACTGTCCCTTAAATCGGCATGAGCGTCCAGTTGCAGAACGGAAAGTCCGGGATATTTTTCTTTCAGCGCCTGCACCGCTCCCAGGCTGATGCTGTGTTCTCCGCCCAGCATGACGGGTATTTTATCCAGAGCGACAATCTTGGAAATCTTTTTTTGCACGGCAGCGATCATGTTTTTCGGCCCGCGGGCGTCAACATCGACCGGAAGCGTCGTATGAATTCCGGCCAGATACGTTTCTTTCTTCAATTCTTCATCATAGAGCTCCATGTTGGTGGACGCCTCGATGATGGCTATCGGTCCGCGGCGGCTTCCCGGCTGATATGTCGATGTCAGATCATAGGGAACCGGCACCACGACAAATGTTGCTTCGCGCAGTGAATGCGCGGGATAAATTCCTCCAAAATTCATTATGGTCATCCTTTCTTAAATTAAATTCGGTTTGGGTCATCAGCCCCGGTAACGATGAATAAAAAAATTATTATTCT
>JAGVUJ010000041.1 GCA_019136325.1 Deltaproteobacteria bacterium | reverse complement strand
TGTTTCCCGAAAAATCATCGGGAATTTATTTTTTAGTATTACCGCGACGCTTTTTTATGGTTTGTGGCATCCGATACTGATCCAGAATGTTCATCTGAGTCCGGAAAGCCTGTGTTTTGCCGGATCGGTTTTGATGCTGTTTCTGCTTGTGCGGTTTCTTGAAAAGCCCGGGAAAACGAAGGCTCTGGCGCTGGGCATCCTGCCGTTTTTCCTGATCATGTTGAAGCCGACTTATTTAATCCTGATATTTGTCCTGTTTCTTTTTTTGTTGTGCCGTTTCCTGCTGTTCCGTGACGAAAGAAAAATTCTCTACTGGGGATTGCTGGGATTAGGTGTTGCATCTGCCGGCGTCCTGGGGTATTGCACGATGAATTATCAACACAACGGCCAGTTTGTTTTAAGCAATATTGCATTGAACAATACGATTGCTCATTTAAGCATCAGCGGGGCTTACGAATATGGGAACGATGACGAATTCACGGCTATTATCGACAGAACCCGCCACATCAACTATTATGCCGCTCCTTTTACGATCAACAATCATTTTACGGATAACTACCGGCTTTGTTATCAGAGATTTCCGAAAGGTCTGCCTCCGACCGAAGATATGATTTTCTGTTCGAACGTTCCCGACACGGTGAATTATCCGCCGGAGAGGATAAAACACTTCATCTGGAATTCCCGGTGTACATCAGTCTATTTCAACTATATGATCAAAAGGGCTTTTGATATTATTGTAGCCGCCTACGGGAATTTGTTTCTTCTGCTTATTCTGCAGTCGGCCGTGATTGTTGGCGTATTGGCAAAGTATAAAAAAATTGCCTGGGCGCAGTCGTTTTGTGTTGTGTTCGTTCTGGGACAATTCTTCTCGATCTGGCTGGCCGGCTTGGACGATATGGATCGCCATCTAATACCGTCTTATCCGTTTATCATACAGATGGCGGGTTCACTGCTGGCGGTATTAACAGCCGCGCTTAATAAAAAAGAGATTACGAAGCATATTGTTTAATATGACTGAAAATATAATAGAGCTGATGACCGTGACGAAAAGGTATTTGTGAAATGTCCAAAATACTGTTGATCAAACCAAGATGTCTGGGGCTGGAATTTGTCTTAATCACTCAGCCGATGGGCTTAATGTACATAGGCGCCACATTGAAACAGGCGGGACATGAACCCAAAATCCACGATTGCGCTCTCGACTATAAAGATCTGCATATTCTTAAAAAGACGATTCGGGAGTGGAAACCTGATTTTATCGGATTAAGCATCATCATCACCGAACTGGAACAAACAAAAGCAATTATGGAAGTAATTCGCGAAACGCTTCCCGATGTTCCGGTCACGTTCGGCGGTCCGTGGCCTTCGGCCTATCCTGAAGAGGCCATAAAAAAATTCGGGGCGGACTTTGTCGTGATCGGAGAAGGAGAAAAGGTCTTCGTTGAGCTTATCGATGCCGTCAACAACGGACGGCCCGCGGATTCGATTCCGGGAACGGCTTCCTTGATAAATGGACGTGTAAAAATTAATCCCGGCCTTCAACTGACGGAAGCAGAGTTAAATTCCCTTCCGTTTCCCGCGTGGGAACTGCTTGATCACAAGCTGTACGCGAAGATTCCATCCGCCGCCATCGTTGGTCGCAGGCCTTATATGGCGATCGTGACGTCGCGCGGCTGTCCTTATCGTTGTGCTTACTGTCATCAGACGATGGGCAAGGTCTTTAGAAAACGTTCCGCTGAGTCGGTCATTGCCGAAATCGAAGAGCTTCGCTTTCAATATGGCTTTAAGGAATTCGAGATTATTGACGACTGTTTCAATCTTGACCGCGAAAGGATGCACGCTATTCTGACAGGCATCCGGGACAGAATCGGCGACGCGAAACTGCATTTTCCGAACGGTGTCCGGGCCGATATGCTCGAACCTCAGGATCTGAATCTTTTCAAGCAGGCGGGAACCGTATCGGCCGGTTTTGCCATAGAAACGTCCAGCCCCCGCATTCAAAAGATGATCAAAAGGAATCTGAATATCGATAAAGCCGTCCAAGCGATCAACGCGTCTGTGCAGGCCGGAATTTATTCGATAGGTTTTTTTATGCTTGGTTTTCCCACCGAAACGTATGAAGAAGCGTACGATACGGTGGAATTCGCGGCCAATTCATCTCTGCATCGGGCCTTGTTTTTCCATCCCATGCCGTTTGCCGGCACGGAAATAGCGCGGCTGGCCGCTGATTTTAACCCGGCCATTGCCCCTTGTGATCCGGCGAAAATGAAGTACGGAAACAGCACGGTTAATATTTCAGCCATGTCGGATGACGAACTGAAAACGATTTACAGCCGTGCCTACCGGAATTTTTATCTGAATGTCAAACGCATGTTCCGGGTGATTATTTATCACCCGAGACTTTTCTCGCTTCCGCACTATGCTTTTCTGGTCTTATTGCGGGCCTTGCCGAAAAAGTCATGATTCCCTCCGCATCGGACATCCTGCCGGGTCTTCAGTGTTGAAACCCCAATTCCGAAAGCGCAGCGTAGCGGAATTGGTAAGTTGAGCAATCCCGCACAGCGGAGGGTTTAATATTCCGCAGTTTGCTGCGGACTTGTTTCCAAAATCTGCTTTGGGGTTCATCCCCGTGATTTTTCAGGATCTTCCTGTGGTTATCTGGAGAAAAAATTCCTGCTCAACAGCGCGGTGATTTTCAGCGCGGCTCCGGCATACGTTGAAAATTGAGAAAAAGACCGTATGGCCAAAATGTGACGAATGATGAACGCGGGCCGCAGGTAAAAATCGCGGTAGCTTTTATAATAGTATTGCATGACGTGTTCGCCGGAAACGGTATCGAGATTTAAGACCGGCTGCGAGAGGTTGTAAAGGTCCCAGTTCCGGTGCAGAAGAGCTTTCTTTTGTGAATATTCATGATACAGGGCCGTTCCCGGATAAGGCGTGGTGATGTTGAATACGGCAAATTGCAGTCCGGATCTTTTCGCGAAATCAATCGTTTTCTCCATACTGGAAACGGTTTCCCCGGGATTGCCCAGCATGAAAGCTCCGCGAATGTTAATTTTAGCCGCCCGGGTCCAGTCGACAGCCTTCTGAAATTGATCCACCTCTGTTTTTTTGTTGATATTTTTCAAAATTTCCGCGTCGGTTGTTTCAAATCCGTACATGATCTGATGGCAACCGGCTTGATTCATGAGGATCAGCAATTCCGGCGTTACGGAATCCACACGGGCAAAACAGGACCAGCTTATTTTTATTTTCTTCTTGATGATCAGGCGACACAGATCGGCAATATTTTCCCGGGCGGCGGTGAAGGTGTCGTCATAAAACGATATTTCCCTGATGCCGTACTGCGTCTGCAGATAGTCAATGTGTTCGATAATTCTTTCAGGAGACATATGCCGTATTTTAGAACCGAACATCCGGGAAAAACAGAAATTGCATTTTCCCGGGCAACCCCGCGACGTGACCATGCCGATGGATGGCGATTTGCGGGCCGCGCCCAACGCCGAATGATACAGATGCATCGGCAGTTTGTCATAAGCCGGAAGAGGAAGTTTATTCAGATCAGCGTAGGTTTCCGCATCCCTGTTGACGATAATTTCGTGATCGGCGTTCCGCCAGGTCAAATTAGGAATCGAATCGCAAGGCATTCCTCCGGCCAGCATCGTGACGGCTTCCTCACCTTCATTGCGGACAACCATGTCGCAGACGCCGTCCCGGATCAGTTCTCTGTGAAAAACAGTGGGATGAGCGCCGCCCATGATGATCCGGATGCGGGGCAATTTTTCGCGCAACAGCCGGGCGATTTCCTCGGCGAGGGATATTTCCGGCGTGGTTGCCGTTATGCCGACAAAGTCGGTTGCGGGGTTGATGCGTTCGATGATTTCCCCGGCGCTCAGGTTGAGCGCCGCCGCATCGATGATTTGCGAGGAATGTCCCTGCCGGTCCCAGATTGCCGCAAGCAGTGCGAGGCCCAGAGGAGGATTTTGGGAATTGATAATACTCCATATGTTGTTGCTTTGAATTTTGCGCGGCGGATTAATAAAAACAAAGTGCATCGGTTTCATTCAAAAAAAATTTAAAATTATTGTTTCTGCGCCACAAGGATCAACGACTGTCCCCAGGGAGGTTTAATGCATTTTTCGGCAATGCTCATGAAGGGGACCAGCTTGTCGAATAATTTTGTCTGATTTTCCGGCAATTCTTTTTTCTTTAAGATTCTTCCGTTAACAAACCATCCCAGCAAGCCCGGAAAATTCATGTAATAAAGCCGGACTATTTTTAAATTCCGGCCCCGGATAAGCATTTTCAAATCTTTTTTGTTGTATCGCCGCCGGTGTTCGAAGGAAATGTCCATCGAGCCGTAAAGCGACTTGAGGGCGGGAATTAAAATGATCAGCCTGCCGCCGGGCAGGAGCAGAGAACTCATATTTTCAACAGCCAGACGGTCGTTCTCCAGATGCTCAAGAATATTCAGGCAGATAATCGTGTCGAATTTTTTACCGTTCAGAGGAGACGATTGAATATCCTGAACATCGACATGATGGACGCTGAAATTCGATGGGTCCAGAAATGCATATTTTTCCCGTAAATAATTTATGTAGTCGGGATTGATGTCGATTAACGTTAACGTCTGCTTGAAAATAATGAAATCGGTTATGTTGCCTATGCCGGCGCCGACTTCCAGAATGTTGTCGCCGATAAAATCTTTTATATTATTATATATCCAGCGATTGTAATTGAATCTTTTGGATAACAGCAACAAGGAGTATTTTATTTTATCTTTATCCAGAGATGAAATGTTCACCGTCCCCCTGTCGGAAACACCATGCGTCCGGCAGAATGATTTGCGAAAGATTTAAGAAAAACATGTTGCAATCATTTCTTAAAAACTCAATAATCATTTTAAAATTTTAGACTACCAAACACTCTCAGTTCAATTTTGTCAAGGTGGAAACTATCGGGATGATGTCACGCCGTTGATGCCGATTCCACTGGCGGGCATGACATCATCAAAACTTTGAGGATTGAAAAAGATTCGAACCGTTTATGATCCCAGGGAGATCATCATTGTTGATGCCGCATCGTAAGGACAATTTACAGCGTCTGTCTGCCGCCGTCAAGGGACTCAACATCTTCGATGGACTGGTCGTTGCCATCTGCGCGGCCAGCTTCGTTTTCAGCGTGATAGAATCGGTGGTGAATTATGACAACCTCCACTGGGGATGGGCCTATATTGCAGCGCTGGATTTAAAGAGAGGCGCGTTCCCTCATTCCGAAGTTATTATTTTTTATGGTTACATTTACACGCTGCTTCAAAGTTTTGCGTTGCATGTTTTCGGCGAAAGGTTAATCAGCGTGGGAATCGTTACCGGGTTGTTTTATTCCGTGACGTTGTTGCTTTCCTATCGCATTTTCCTGAGATTTCTGAAAAAGAATCTTGCTTTCATTGCCGTGCTCTTTATTTTTTTGATTCATCCTTATATCATTTATCCGGCGCCGAATTATTTTGCGTATGCCTTCCAACTGCTGGCGTTGCTCCTTTTCCTGAAATATCCGGAAAACCGCAACTTCGGATTGGCGGCCGGCTTTTTTCTGGGCATGGCCGTGCTGTCGCGATACTCTTCGGTGGCGGCGCTGGTGACGCCGTTTATCATTCTGCTTGGCCGGGATTTTTTTATCGCGAAGAAACGTGATGAACGGGTGATCCCGAAAGTCATGCTCGTCGGCTCCGGTTTCCTGATTCCCGTATCTTTGTTTCTGGGATATCTTTTGCTTAACGCCGCTCTCGACGATTTTTTTTATCAGAATGTCATTTTAGTAAAAACCATCGGCAGAGGCGGAGATATTGAAACCTATGCCAACTTTCTGGCTTCTGTGTTGCAAATCGTGCCGAGTTACGCTTCCGATTTCCGTGGTAAGATGTTCACATTCATACTCTTCATCTGTCTTTTGATGATGATCAGGACTGTGATTCGAAAACCGAAAGACGAACCCGGAATGCCTGATTGTCGTTCTTATGACATCCTGGCGGTTTGTCTGATAACTGTTTTTGGATTTTTAAATTCCATGCATGTTTATGAAACATTCCGCCTGGTCAACGGTGTATCCCTGGGAGTCGGCTTGTGTGTGCTGGTTTTTTACCATGCCTTCATCACGTCGGGCAAACCGTTAAAATATATTCTGGCGTTCGGGGGCATTGCGATCTTTGTATGGTTATCCTCCAGCCTTCTTTTCAAGCAAACAACATCGGCGTATTATCCGTGGCAGAAAGACATTTTCTGCGGCAAAGGCGTTGCCGACAGCAGAATTCCCCTGCTGACGGGTAAAATTATGACGAAAGAATATAATGATTTTTATCAGGAAATTTTTGATGCGGTCGAACCTTATAAA
>JAGVUJ010000346.1 GCA_019136325.1 Deltaproteobacteria bacterium | reverse complement strand
ATCAACAATTCGGGAATGGATGTCATTCAGAAATACAATGCCATGATGAATGACGAGCAATACCAGAATATTCTGGCAACGAGCTGGCAGCAGTAGCGGATTTTACATCACGTTATAATAAGCAACCATCCGGTTGTTGCGTGCCGGATGGTTGCTTTGTTTACAAGATAAATATCGGGATTAATCTACTGTGGAACGTTGAACCGTTTCAGAGCTGCTTCGATATTTTTTCTGCTTTCCTGAACTTTGCGGATAATTTCCTTCCCCTTTTCCTCGGTTAAGACCTTGGTTTCGATTTCCCGTTCAAGTTCCAGAATATATTCAGACAGCAAAGCGTAATCATTTCTTAACGTGATTACAAAGGTGCGTAATTCCTCAATCAACGTATTGATGTGTTCCGCCAGATCTTTGAGATCATCCCATTTTCTCAATTTTATAACGACATCCAGGTCTCCCTGCGTGACTCTGATTAAAGATTTCTTTAACCGAAACAATGGGCCGGCCACTTTATGGGAAATAAAAACACTGATCATGCAAAAGAACAGAATAACTCCGCCGATCCAAGGCCATACCGTACCGTGTAAAAGAAGCAGCGCTCTGGCGGCCTCATTTTTTTCAGACAGCGGATAATCAAAATACAGGGTCAAGATGTAGGGGGCAAATATGACGACGATAAAAACAAAGGTATAGGATAACAATAACAGAAGAGTCAGCAGCAGATATTTTGTCTGGAATTTTTTTTCTATGAAGTAATTTTTACGCTTTGTGAAATTCATCATGCCTTGTCCTATTTTATCATTTTAATGGAGTTGGTTGTAATCAGCGTGTTTTTTACATCTTTGGCCCGCGCCTTTAATACGTAGTTGTTATTTTCCGCCGTGTATTCGATAGAAAGAAGATCGTTTTTAATTTGATTGCAGAATGTAGTGGAAAAAACCGCCCGGGAATTTTCATCATGACAGGTGCTGAAATCGATGCTGTCCGGAAATTTGCCGTTATCCATGTTGTATAAGTCCAGATTTTGTCTGGCTTCAATGACGGCGTGTTCGGCAATGGTTACTTTAGCCTTGTCCACATAATTGCTGTATATGGAGAACGCCAGCGTGGCGAGAATGGCCAGAACAATCAGCGCAACCATCAACTCAATCAACGTAAAACCAGCTTCTTTCCGTATGATACGCATCGGCGACTGCCTTCCCTTTTATCGTCATGCTCTTTCCGGTCAGGTGAAAGAATGACGAAAGCTCATTGACAATGAAGATAAAATGATGTGTGGAAAATATTTAAAATAATTACGTTATTATTCTTTAAGATTATAAAAAAATATAAACGTCATGTCAAGAATTATAAATAATCAGCATTGCAGGCGACGGATGAAAAGGCTCGAATCAGAATTCAAAGAAAAAATTGATCTGAGGTTCAATGATTTTGCCGATTGTTTCCATAGATTCAAATTTTGAATCATCGTAAATCAATGATGATACGGCATCGACAAATTTTGATATCTGCTCGTCATTGCGATTATACAACGTTTCGTTTTTTCTGTTTTCCGGAAGATCGGTTGCCTTGAATCGGACTTTTATGTTGCTCAGCACTGAATCTTGCTCTGTCTCTTTTGGGGACGGCTCCGGCAACGATGCGGATACTCCGAATCGATCCGTGTAAGCTTCCGGCACGGGAATCTGCAAAACGGGAACCGGTTGCCCGGGGGGATAATTCATTTTATCAGACGTAATCAAAAGAAGATTGTAATCCACGACGAACGTTTTCCAATGGAAGATGAATCCTGATGAATATGACGGCAAAGAAAATGTCAACAGAACGATCAATTGCAGAAAGATGGATTGTATTATTTTTCGCATTAGACTTTTTAGATATTATTCTTGAGGAATTTTTATTTTTTGTCCGGATAATAATTTGTCCGTAATCTTCATCTTGTTTGTTTTAAGCAGAGAAGCCAGGGTCACGGAATGTTTTTTAGCCACGATAAAAAGAGTTTCCCCTTTTTTTACGGTATACAGCCTCACGGGCTTTTCACTTTCCCCGACTTTATCGGTTTTCCCGGAGGTTTTCTTTTTTTTGCTCCTGTTTTTATCTTGATCTTCAGTGGCCGTCTCATCTGCCGGAACCATGATATCCTGACCGACAAATATGGTGTCTTCCAGTTTCATGTTGTTTAATTTCAGAAGGACGTCGATCCGGGTATTGAATTTTTTGGCCACGGCAAAAAGCGTATCGCCTTTTTTGATTTTATATTCTGTTGCGGCAATGTCTTCTTCCCGTTGCGGCTCCTTGCCGTTTATCGCGAAATAATCTTTAACGGAAGCCGATATGGCTGTCGCCAATTTTTTTTGGAAATTTGTTTTCTTTAACAGGTTTTCTTCCTCGGCGTTGGATATGTAGGCCGTCTCGATTAAGACAGCGGGGATCTCCGGCAGTTTGAGAACGCGGAAAGGCGCTTCCTGGACAATTTCATATTTAAGGCAGTTGACCATATTCAGATGTTTGATTAAGGTTTCAGCGTAAATTTTGGACAAGTTAATCGTATTGGTTTGGAACATATTCATGATGATCGGGTTGGATTCATTATTGCTTTCGATATCCGTTTCACCGCCGAAAATATCCGACAAGTTTTCATTATGCGCCAGAAGTCTGGCCGCCTCATTACTGGCGGCGCCCGTGGAGAGACAATAGACCGAAGAGCCTTTGGCGCTGCGGTTTCTGGCCGCATCCGCATGGACGCTGATGAAAAGGCCGGCGTTCAAATCTCTGGCTTTTTGCAGGCGTTTCTTGAAGGAGACATAGTAATCTCCGTCGCGTGTTAAAACCGCACGATAACCGGGCATTTCATTGATTGCGGTTCTGATTTCACGGCTGACGGCGAGAACGATGTTTTTTTCGTAGGATCCTTTCTTGCCGATGGCGCCGGGATCGTCGCCGCCGTGGCCGGGATCAATAACAACGATTATCTCTTTTTGTGTTTCTGAAATTTTTTCTTTTGCTTTGAATGTTTTCGGCGCTTCTTTCAGAGAGATATCGACGACAATCCGGTCCGGTCTGTTTTGAAATTTATTTAATTTAAAAACATCGACGCGCTGGTGTTTATCAAGAAAGAATTTGATTTGAATGTTGCCTTCCGGCGTTTGGAGAAAACTTATTTTCTTGATGCCCGGCTTGTTGATGAAGACATTTTGCGGGAGCGTTTTGTTCAATGAAGATTTTTTGACGCTGAGAACGAGCCAATGCTCACTTTCTTTGGCCTGGTAATCGGGTTTGCCGTCGATATCGAGAACGATTCTCGTGTGATCGGGCGCGGTCCAATGCCGGACATTCAATATTTCCACCGCGCCGCAGTAATCGGAAGAAAAAAAGACCAGGGCAAGAATGATCAGAAACCGGTAAAATGCCTTCAGGATAAAAAATCTTTTGCGCAACATGCGTAAAAAATAGCAAATTTGCCGGAGAACTGCAACTGTTTGATAGAAAAGATATTGACAAGCTCTTGTGATAATGTCATTTTCTCTGCACAGAAGCTATACCCATGCGCTTGTAAGTTACCGCCTTACAGGGGGTAATTATCGGTAAGGTAAAGAATGATTTACATATGCGCTCCCTTACGGCGGGATGCGCTTCCGATTTTCGGCTAACGTTGCCGGCATCGTCGTCGGCTTCCTCAACGTATTCGTAATACGCCTGCGGAGCCTCCTCCTTGCCCGGCAAGGCAGGACCGTTCAACGGACGAATCGCAGCTTACTGCGTAACTGTCATTCGAATTTCACTGTCGCCGCGTTATTCCCGGAAATCGAACGGTATTAAAGGATATGTAGAAAGAGGATGTCTATGCGGGAAAATCTTTTTAAAGAAGCTTTGCTGAATCCTTCCCTGTTTCCTGTGACCTGGGAGCTCGTGCCGGGAAGGGGAGCAAGAGAAACGGCACAGGAAAAGGCGCTGACTCTGGCGAAGCAGGCGTCCGTCGGCGGCAAAATCAGCGCGCTTACACTGACAGACAATCCCGGCGGGACGCCCGCCATGTCTGCTGATTTTATGGGCGCTGAAATCGTCAAGCTCGGGATCGAACCGCTCGTTCATTTTACCTGCAAAGATAAAAACCGCAATCAGATCGAGAGCCAGCTCTATGCCCTGGACCGGTCGGGGGTCAGAAACCTTCTGGTGATGAGCGGTGATTATCCCGTGTCCGGCTATCAGGGGAGACCGGCTCCGGTATTTGATCTGGATCCGATTCATGTTCTGCAACTGATAACGGAGATGAACAAAGGCCTGGAGTATCCTGGAATCAAAGGGATTGTTCGTCATCAGGCAAG
The DNA here is from genome assembly GCA_019136325.1 of Deltaproteobacteria bacterium. The sequence continues at coordinate 2,111 of JAGVUJ010000346.1, read as the reverse complement.
TGATTTTTTCCCCGGCGCGGTCGTGTCTCCGTTTAAGGCGACGGAAGCCGAACAGATGACGCAGTATTTCAAACTGAAAAAGAAAATAACCGCCGGCGCGCAATTCATTATTACGCAACTCGGCTATGACGCCCGAAAGTTTCATGAAGTGCTGTTATTTATGAGACACAATGCCTTGAACGTTCCTCTCGTGGGCAATATCTATATACTGCCTTACGGAGCGGCCGGCATGATGAACCGCAACGAATTGCCCGGATCCGTCGTTACGGACAAGCTGCTTGCGGAAATTGACCGGGAAAGAAACGACTCCGATAAGGGAGAAGGAGCCAGAATTCTGCGCGCCTCCCGGATGTACGCCATACTGAAAGGCATGGGATACAGCGGAGTGCACATCGGCGGACATAATATCAAATACGAACAGGTGGAACGGATTATCAGCCAGGGTGAAGCGCTTGTTTCTCAATGGAAGGATTTGGTGAAGTATTTTGATCATCCGATCCCGGACGGTTTTTATTATTATGAACCTGATCCGGTTAGCGGTCTCAACAAGGAAATACCGGTGGAGAGAAAACATCGGCCTCTTGATGCAAAAGTCGAAGGCACCTACGGCTTTTCAAGATTTTTTCATAAAACAATGTTTGAACCGGGTCAAAAACTTTACGGTTTAATGAAAACAATCAGCGGGAAAATATCGGGCACCGGTATGGAAAAAATATTCCACAAACTGGAACATGTGACGAAGGTCGTTATTTACGACTGCAAGGATTGCGGGGATTGCGCTCTGCTGGATGTCGCTTATGTTTGTCCGATGTCGCAATGTCCGAAAAATCAGCGCAACGGCCCCTGCGGCGGAAGTTTTCAGGGATGGTGTGAAGTGTATCCCGGAAAAAAGCGTTGCGTCTACGTCAGAGCCTATGTCAGGTTAAAACGGCATGGCGAAGACATGACGATGGAGAAAAATATCGTGCCGCCCTGCAACTGGGATCTTTATCAGACGTCGTCGTGGATGAATTTCTATCTGGGAAAAGACCACCATGCGGCTCGGCGACGCCGGAATGACTCCGAAAAATGAAACAGGGGTTTTGCCGGTATGCCGATACCCCGTCCTTTTGTGATGAATTTATTCATTGAAGATTGTGCCGTGATGTAGTAGAAGCTCCACGCGTGGGCGATTAGCTCAGTTGGATAGAGTACTGGCCTCCGAAGCCAGGTGCCGTGAGTTCGAATCTCACATCGCCCACCAGTAATGATACTCGCCTGTATGAATGGCATGAATGCCTCCATAGCCGTTGATCTTTAAATAAAAAGATTGATATATCATAAATTATTATATAAGCATTTCTTCATACTGAATACATACACATTAAATCAATTATATATTATTTTAAAGGAAGTAGAATAATGAATCATAATAAAAAAGTGCCTTTTCACATTAAGGGGTCCAAAGTAAGCGTCAGGACATTCAGAGGAACAAAGTTCATTTTTGAAGAAGTGCATCGGCCCTGTGATTTGAAAGATTCTGATTTTGTAAATAAAGAAGCGTTGTTTGAGAATATCAGGCAGGTTGCGAGAAAAACGCTCCGGGAAGAAGTCGCCCATAATATCCCCAAATATTTTAGCGAGTCCGACTTAATTTACATTTACAGCGATATGAACCACAAGGTCGTTGCCATGTCGGTATGCGGTTCTATGTTTGAAGAGGGAAATTTCGTCATGATCATTTGGCTGACGATGTGCCTGGATGAATACAGGAAAAACGGCTTATTAAGAGCATTGATTCCCAAGATGTTTCTTGACTACCTGAAAAAATTCAACAAGGATATGGGGTATACGGGAATCAAACGCCTCATCCCTTTCTTTAAAACAGCGTATCTGTTTGGCAGAGCCATCAATCCGATTATTTACCACGCTGTCTTTGTGTCGCCGATGAATATTTCCCCATCCATAGACAAACATGGGAACATGGATGTTTCTCATGTGCCGGAGAAGGAAATAAGCATTCGAAAAAATTACCTCCGGAAGTTGGGATATGCGGAGGATAAACTTGATGAAAACTTATTTGTTTTCCAGCATATTCTTACCGATGAGAAGGAAAACAAAATTACGCATGC
>JAGVUJ010000113.1 GCA_019136325.1 Deltaproteobacteria bacterium | reverse complement strand
GAGGCTGCGCATTACTGCTGCCAGCATCTATAACTATTTTACGAATAAGGATGAGCTTTATCTTTTAATTCAGACGCGGGGATTTGAAATGCTCTATGATACTATTTATGAAGCGTCAAGAAAACCGGCATCCTCTGAAAAAAAGCTGGAAAACATCATTATGGCTTACCTGAAATTCGGCATGGAGAATCCGGAGTACTACGAAATAATGTTCAGCCGCAACACGCCCAAATACATCGATTATCAAGGCACAGCAATTGAACCGACAGCCTTTTATGAAAAGCAGACGGCTCTCATGTCGGCTGATATTGCTATCGGGGTGATTTCCGACTTTTTTAAAAATAAAAAAACAATTTCCGGCAGGATGTTACGCTTACGTATGCTTCAAATCTGGTGCACGCTAAACGGGACCATTAACCTCTTTAACAGCCGTGTCCTTCAGGAAGTGGAAGACAATACTCAGGCCGCCATCAGGTTTATAGCAAAAGATGTTATGAAGAGAGTCAAATCCGAACTGGAGGGATAATCATGAAACTCAACGCAATGAACCTCGTCACAGGTTCTTTTCTGCATCTTATGGCTTTGATGTTCAATACGAGGCCATCGCTGCGGCGTTACATGCGCGTAAGCGACGGCTGGATAGATTTCACCGTGGGATTTTCAACCATCACCGGTACGGTGGAACAATCAATTTCTTTTAAAAACGGCCGCGTGCGCGTCTCTTCCTGCGTTCCTGAAAACGCGGATGCCACGCTGCGTTTCATAGACGATAAAGCGCTCATTGAAATGCTTATGGTTACGCCCAATGAAATGCTCAATCTAATTTTAAAAAACAGAATGATTATGGACGGGAATCTCTCCCATCTTCAAATTTTTAATTTCTATATAACCCTTCTGATGGGAAGAATACATCAATGGATGCATGAAAAAGCGCAGCGCAACGATATTAAGGCACGCAAGCGATACTATGCCGTGAATAAACCGGAGCTCTCCGAGGAACTCAACGGCAGACGAAAATACCGCATGAAAGGTGAACGGGTTGATAAGGGTGTGAAGTATTTGAGTGATCCCTACCTACCCGAATACGGTTTGGAAGATTTTCCCCGTCTGCAGGGAATGCTGCACCGTCATTTCAATATCAAGCCTCAGATATGCGCAGAACGTCCTCAACTTGTTACCGGCTGGTTCAGAACAAACGGTTTCGAAAAAGATTCCGAAGGCCGTTCATGGCATCCGGGACTTCGACAGGCATGTGCGTTCAAACACCTGATGGAAAACAGGAAAGCGATAATCGCTCCCGATGAATTGATTGCCGGAACTTCAACTTCGAAATTGCCGACAGGCGTCATCATCTATCCGGATGCTCAGGGCACGATGATTTGGGGTGAACTTCTTTCTGTCGAAAAAAGGGTGCTCAATCCTTACGCAATATCTCCGGAGGATGTCAAAATACTTCACAATGATGTTTTCCCATTCTGGATCAAGAGAAATTTCCGGGAGGTTACCCGATCAAAACATGGCAATCCTCTCTGCCAGAGGATTGATGAGCGTTTTATCGCCTATTTCGTCTGGAAATCCGTCGGCATATCGCACACCATTCCCGATTTTTCTACTGTCTTAAAGAAGGGAACAGGCGGCATCATTGAAGATATTCAAGCGCGCCTGGATAAAGGGGGCCTTGAAAATGATCAGATAAACAATCTTCAGGCCATGATCATTACACTGGAAGGAGTAAACGCCTATGCCCGCAATCTTTCCCTTGAAGCGGCCGCAATGACCGCACGGGAGCGGGAACCGAAGCGGAAAGAAGAATTGGAGCGTCTTGCCGAAATTTGCAGCAGGGTTCCCGTCAATCCGCCGGAGAGCCTGGATGAAGCTGTCAATCTCATCTGGATAATCTGGGTGTGCCTGCATATGGAAAACACAAACACGGGACTATCCCTGGGCAGGCTTGACAATCTGCTGCAGCCTTATTTTGAAAAAGACATGGAAAAAATTTCGACGGATCAGCAGCGATGTGATTATATCAAAAGAGCCATCGAGCTTGCGGGATGTTTCTTTATGCGGGGCACGGATCATCTGCCGCTTGTTCCGGACATCGGCAACTACCTTTTCGGCGGCAGTTCCTCGGATCAAGCCATTACCCTGGGGGGAGTGACTCCGGAAGGGCAAGACGCAGTCAACGATATGACCTATATATTTCTCAAGGCTACGGAAATGCTCTGTATCCGTGATCCAAACGTCAACGCCCGCTTCCATCCGGGAGTTAACAGCGACGCATATCTGAAACGTTTGTGCGAAGTGAATTTTATCACGACTGCCACACCCTCGATGCACAATGATCGGGCTGTTTTCAGCTCTCTGCAGAAATTCGGATACCCGATAGAGGACATCCGCGACTGGTCGGCAACCGGTTGTGTGGAACCGACTCTTTCGGGAAAGCATATGGGGCATACGGGTTCCATTCTTATGAATATGGTAGCAGCTCTGGAGATGGCGCTGAACAATGGACGGCACCCTTTGATGAAGTGGGATTTGGGACCTGAAACCGGTAGTCCTGAAAACGGGGACTTCAAGTCCTTCGAAGATTTTTTCCAGGCCTATATTATCCAGCAGAAGTTTCTGATTAATGAGGCAGTGACACTCAACAACATGCTGGCGGAGATTCACGCCGAATACCGCCCGACTCCCCTGCTCAGCGCGTTGATCGATGGCGCTGCGGAAAAGGGAAGGGATGTGACAAAAGGCGGCGCCCGGTATAATTCGTCGGGCAGTTCCAATATAGGACTGGCGGATGTGACGGATTCTCTTCTCGTCATTAAGAAACTGGTTTTTGATGAAAAGAAAATGACTTTCGGCGAACTCAAGAAGGCTATAGACAACAATTTTGCGGACACTCCCGCCTTGCATGCAATGGTGAAAAACAAGGTTGCCCTTTTCGGTTCCGGCAATGAAGAGGCTCTGAATATGGCAAAGAGAGTTGCAAAAGAGATTCATGCCTGTTGGAGCGTTCATACCAATTACCGCGGCGGCCCTTATACCGCCGGGTTCTGGTCAATGTCGCAGCATGTTGCTTACGGATCGCTTTCAGGCGCTTTGCCCTCGGGAAAGCTGGCCGGTAAGGCCTTTACGCCCGGACTCACACCGCATCCTTCAGCTTCGCGCGATTTTCTGAATAACATAAGAGATGTGGCGCATCTGGAACCTCAATACATGGACAACAATATCGCCTTCAACGTCAAGCTGGTTCCCGATCCTCGGGACAGCCGTGAAAAGACCGTTGATCATATGCATGCATACGCCAAAACCTATTTCGAGCAGGGCGGCATGCAAATGCAGTTCAACGTGGTGAATTCGGATGTCCTTAAAGACGCGATGGCCAATCCCGATAGCTACAGAAATCTGCTTGTCCGCATTTCCGGATATAACGCCTATTTTGTGACTCTGAACAAAGAAATGCAGATTGAGTTGATCGAGAGAGCCCAGTACGGCGTTTAGCAAATTGGATCATTTATTTTTCTTTTATTATTGTTCTAATCCGATAGAATGAAATCTTTCAACAATTCAGAAAAATCCAGCCGTCCGCGGGCATTGTTTCAAATAACGCTTGTTTTTTTTGATTCTTGCAGCTAATAAGTTAGTAAATCATTTGTATGGTTATGGAAACGAAAAAAGTAAAAATAGGCGTGATTTCCGACACTCATCTGGATCATTATGATGAAAAGCTTCAGGAAAGCCTGGAAAGATATTTCAGCGACACGGATTTCATTTTGCACGCTGGTGATATTGTTGATTTGAAAGTTCTGGACATGTTCGGGAAAAAGGATGTGAAAGCAGTATGCGGCAATATGGATAATTATGCCGTCAGAAAGAAATTGCCGGAGTATTTGCTTTTTGAAATAAACGGATTTAAATTATTACTGATTCACGGATGGGGCTCTCCCTGGGGACTGGAAGAAAAAATATCGGCGAGGTTCCCGGACGCAATGTGTGTGGTTTACGGACACACGCATAAACCGGCGAATCATGTGAAAAACAAGGTGTTCTTTTTTAATCCCGGTTCGGCGGCGGACAGGTTTTTCAACTCTTCTAAAACCATCGGCATATTGGAAATTGGCACAGAAATAAAAGGGAAAATAATTAAAATTTGATGAGCGGCAATGAATCTGCGGTCGATTGCACGAACATTGCCGAACGTTGAAGATAAGGCGGGCGGGATTGAATATGGAAACGATTTTTGCACCCTGGCGCATGGAGTACATCAAAGGGGAAAAACCGGACGGTTGTGTCTTCTGCAAATGTTCCATCAGATGTGACGACTATATTTTATTCGAAGGCAAAACGGCCTATGTCATGATGAACAAATATCCGTATGTTAACGGACATCTGATGATCATCCCTCAGAGACATGTCGGGAAAATCGAAGATCTGACCGGGGAAGAACGCAAGGAAATATTCGATTTGCTGGAAGCGTCGATTAAGGCGCTTAAAGATGCCATGAATCCCGGCGGATTCAACATAGGCGCCAATATCGGCAAGGCGGCGGGGGCCGGGGTTGAAGAACATTTTCATGTGCATGTCATTCCGCGCTGGGAAGGTGATACGAATTTTATGAGCGTCGTGACAAATGTCCGGGTCATTCCGGAGACCGTGGAGACCACCGCGGCCAATCTGATGCCTCTTTTTAAAAAATATTGCAGGAAGGAGTAAGGAATGAGAATAGTTTATTTAATTCTTGTTATTCTTTTTTCTTTTTTTATTGTGACGTTTTCGCTGGAAAATCAGACGAAAATTCACTTACAGTACTATCAATATCTGAATATCAATGTTCCTACGTACATGCTTATTTTTGCGTCTCTCCTCTTCGGGGTGATCATTACAGCTTTCTGGGGGATCGTGGAACGCTTTCGTTTAAATCGCACAATCAGACGCCTTAACAAACTTGTTCGCGAAATGCGCAAGGAAAATCACGCGAACGACAAACCGCCGATGATTGATGACTTTAAAAAACCGCAATAATATCGAATCTCCCTGGTCCGGAGAATTCAGATTTATTACCGATGCGTCACTGGCCGGGCTGGCCAGATGGCTCCGTATCACGGGGTATGACACAACTGTTTTTGATCAGGAGGCCGGACGGAACCTGCTGCGCATGGCGGAGAAAGAAAGCCGGATTGTGCTGACCAGGAGACGCGATATGATGGATCGTCAGTTTTCCGGCACCCTTTTTTTAATAACGGATATCGACGTCGGCAGACAGCTCAAAAGTGTTATCGAAAAATATTCTCTCCGGATCGAAAAGCAAGAAATGTTCGGAATTTGTCTGGCGTGCAATGCGAAGCTTCATCCCGTGGACCGGGAAGCAGTCCGTGATGTGGTGCCTTCTTATGTTTTTGAAAATTGCTTAAAATACACGCAGTGCCCTCACTGCGGGAAGATTTACTGGATGGGAACGCATCCGCGCAACGCTTTGCGGTTCATGAAGAAGCACATTCCGAATCATCTCCCTTGATTTTTTCAATGGCGTGTTTCAGCGCCGGCAGGACCACCGCAAGGTTTTCTCTGACACTTTTGGGGCTTCCGGGAAGATTCAATATCATACTTTTTCCGCGAATTCCCGCCACGGCGCGGGAAATCATGGCATGGGGCGTAATCAGCATGCTCTGATGGCGCATGGCTTCCGTCATGCCGGGAATCTGTTTGTCGATGACTTCCAGTGTTGCATCGGGAGTCAAATCACGCGGGCTGACGCCGGTGCCTCCGGTGGTTAGAATTAAATCCAGCTTTTTGACGTCGGAAAAATCGATGATGGCTTTCTTGATTTCATCTTTTTCATCCGGAATGATGAGAGTGTTTTTAATTTCAATGGCGGCGCCCGCAAGCATTTCTGCGATTGCGGGGCCGCTTAAATCTTCGCGTTTGCCTTGAGAGCCTTTGTCACTGACCGTGATAATTCCGGCGCTGATCATGAGCTTATTCCCGTGATTATTCTTCTTCTTTATCTTTCTTATACGCGGCAATGATTTTTTCGGCGATAAAAGCCGGAACTTCTTCGTAGTGAGAATGCGTATAGGTAAAATTTCCTCTGCCGCTGGTCATGGAACGAAGATCGGGTGCATATTTCAGGATTTCCGCCAGCGGAACCTGCCCTTTGATAATCTGATTGGAGCCTTTGGCATCCATGCCCTGGACGCGGCCCCGGCGGCTGTTTAAATCTCCAATCACGTCGCCCATGTATTCATCGGGGATTTCAATTTCGATATTCACGATCGGCTCCAGAAGAATCGGCTGGCAATCCATGACGCCTTTCTGGAAGGCCATGGAACCGGCAATTTTGAACGCCATTTCCGACGAGTCTACTGTGTGATAAGAACCGAATGTAAGATTTATTTTAAAATCCACTACCGGATAACCGGCGATCACGCCTTTGGCCGCCGCTTCCACAATGCCTTTT
>JAGVUJ010000249.1 GCA_019136325.1 Deltaproteobacteria bacterium | reverse complement strand
CTCTGAGCCGATTAACTTCGCCGGCCAGAAATGCGATTCCTCCTGTTTTTTCGGAATGTCCCGCCGATGAGTATGATTGGGCAAAACCATGAAAGTCATTGAGATAAAGGATTCGCAACTGTTTTGATTCGCCGGCAAAGCTCAATGAAAAAGCCGTCAGCAGCAGGAATAGAAAGCCGGATATCCATATCAGCCTTTTGCGCATGGGATACTCTCCTGTTGTTCCTGGACCGTTTTTACTATATTGATTGCGAGAATTCCAGAATTGTTTCAGCGAAAGCATTCTCATTGCTCCGGAATGCATAATATTTTATTGACAGAAATATCGGCGGGCAATATATTGCGCGCCATGATTGAACTCAAATCCGTCACAAAGAAATTCGGATCTCTCGTTGCCGTCGATGACGTGTCATTTTCCGTGGGAACGGGTGAATATTTCGCCCTGCTCGGTCCGAACGGAGCGGGCAAAACCACCGTCGTCAGAATGTTGCTGGATTTTACCCGGCCCACCTCCGGCTCTCTTTCAGTGGACGGACTACCGGCTGAAAGTGCGAGGTGCCGCACCGCCGTCGGTTATTTGCCGGAAAACCATCATATCCCGACGAACCTTTCCGGATGGCAGTATCTCCAGCGTTGCGCGAAACTCATCGGCTTGAAACGCGGTGAAGCCGAAGATCAGTGTATGCGTATTGTCGAATTGATCGGGATGCAGGGTCGGGAACATTCCAAATCCGGCACCTATTCCAAAGGAATGATGCAGCGTTTCGGACTGGGCGTTGCTCTGATCGGACGTCCGAAATTGTTGATTCTTGACGAGCCCGCATCCGGCCTGGATCCCATAGGCATCCGGGAAACGCGCCAATTACTGGAATCGCTGAAAGACCAGGGCATGACGCTCATCCTGAATTCTCACCTGTTGTCGGAGGTCGAGAAAATATGCGACAGCGCTGCGATTATCAATCACGGAAAGCTGATGGTCCGGGATAAGATATCCTCCCTGGTTAAGGACGGCGACAGTCTGGAAGATGTTTTTGTCAGATTTGTGAAAGGTTGAAATGAAAGAGTCAAACGTTTATACGCCCGTCATCCGTATTGCGCAATTCACGATAGCCGATGAAATTCGGCAGAGAAGCTTTATCGTTATGTTTGTGATCTGTGCTTTGTTTATTTTTATGGTTCGCGGTTGTTATCAGGGCGATTACAGGCTGGACGGACAGGAAATAGCAGCCGTAAAAATTATCATCATGTTGTCCAAGATAACGTTCCATGTCATTGCCGGAGGCGTAATGTTTCTGGCCGGTTTGCTCGCCATGCGCATTTTCAGGCGCGATCGTGATGACGGAACTCAATCCTGCATCCTTTCCAAGCCGATAAGCCGCCGGCAGTATGTTTCCGGCAAGGTTTTGGGGTTGTGGATGTTGCTGACCGTTTTTATGTTTGTTCTGCACGGCATTGTCTTTTTGATCACATCCATAAGGCTGAATGTTGTCATGCCGGAATACCTCTGGTCATCGGCATGGTGTTCTATCAATCTGTTTTTTATCATTGTGGCGGTGTTGGCGTTGTCTTTGATGATGCCCGATATCGCAGCGTTGCTGTGTGTCGTCGGCATCGGAATCATCGGCGTTGCGGCGAACGCCTTATCGGCGGTGAGCCGCACCCCGATTGGCCAGGCGATTTTACAGCACTCGCAATCCGACGTCAGCATGTGGCAGGTCATCGATTATGCCTGGCCGCAGATTGCCGGCGTTCAACGTTTTGCCGTTTCATTTATCGGCGCGGATGAATTCGGCGTCCATGCTTCTGTTTATCCGGTAATCAACATCCTGGTCTATTGTATCCTGTTGGGTGTTTTGTTGTTCCGGCGTTTCGGAAAAGAAGAGATCATCTGACCTTTCGAACTTTTTCTGCAAAAAATCAAATTCAAAATTGACTAATTTGAAAAATTATGTAATAATCTATCAAATAAATTTAATCCACCCGTTGGCTTTTTGATTGCCGGCATTAAATTGAAACGCGTGCCTCGAAAAGAACAGTAAAGAGGCTTAATCCTGGAAATGTGGAGAATGCATGGCGGATAAATACAGCAAGACGATTCTGGCGTTAATTTTATGTTTTGTTTTTTTGCTTTTTTCATTTGATGAAGGCCTTGCAAAATCTTCCAAGAAATCTTCCCACCATCGAAAACATTCCACTTCTCAATCCGTAAACAACAGTAAAAATAAAGGCACGCTCGTTTTGCGTTCGGCGGCCGTCATTGTTAAGGATCAGCAGACCGGTAAACTGTTGATTCAGAAAAAAGCCAAAACGATCATGCCGATCGCTTCCATTACCAAACTCATGACCGCTATGGTAGTTCTTGATGCCGGGTTGGATCTCGATGAGACGGTAACCATCGAAGCGGAAGACGTCGACCGGATTTTCAATACCAGTTCCCGGCTTCCGGTCGGTTCGGAGCTGACGCGCGAAGAAACGCTGCTCATTGCTTTGATGTCGTCGGATAATCGCTGCGCTCATGCATTGGGAAGAACTTACCCGGGCGGTTACAGGGAGGCCATTAGAGCCATGAACGCCAAGGCCCGTTCTCTGGGTCTGAAAAATACGTCCTTCAGGGATACCATCGGGCTTTCGAGTGGGAATGTTTCTTCCGCCAGAGATCTGGCCAAACTGGTTGATGCTGCTTACGAGTACGAACTCATTCGTGAATTTACGACACGCAAGAATGCTGCAATCTATATCGGTTGGCAGAGGATTAGATTCCGCAACACCAATCAGCTGATTCGGGATTCCGACTGGAAAATAGGTCTTTCTAAAACAGGATTTACCAACGACGCCGGACGGTGCCTCGTGATGCAGGTTAAAGTGGCCAAGCGCCCTCTGTTGATTGTTCTTCTCGATTCCCGTAATAATAGAACCCGCATCAGCGACGCCAATCGTATAAAATCCTGGCTGGAAGCCAAATCACATTCTCAGCAGACGTAACAACTCGCGTCTTTAATCATGCTTAAGGTAACAAGTTCATCGTAAACGGAATTTAAAGTCTACAGCCATTGAAAGGTTTATTGTTTATATTCAGGCGTCTCACTTTTCTTTAAAGATGATCACGGGTTTGGTTTTGTCATTCGTTCTTTTATCGCCTGCGTTGCGCCTTGCACGGGGAGACATTTTTTTACACGATAGAAAACCCCGATGACTGTTTCGGGTATGGTGGGGTTGAAGATAAGCCAATTATTCCTTTTATTTATTCATTGTTGCTTTACGCATCGATTTTTTTTCATATTTATTTGACAGAAAAGATATTTCTTTATATGCTTCACCGGTTTAAAATATAGTGATTTTATAAGGAATGGCAAAATTTTATTGCTGATTGCAGTTGAGATTTTTCAGGGGGTAAACAATGGCTTTAATAGAAATGAAAAACATTACCAAGGATTATCATCTTGGCGAGACGGTTGTTCACGCGCTGAGAGGAATTGATCTCCAGATAGACAAAAAAGAATTTGTGGCGGTCTGGGGGCCCTCCGGGTCGGGGAAAACCACTCTCCTGAATCTCATCGGCGCTATTGATGATCCGACCACCGGTGACCTGACGATCGCGGGAAAGGATGTACGGGGGTTGACGGATGATCAGAAAAGTGAACACCGCAATCAGACAATCGGATTTGTTTTTCAGGGCTTTAACCTGGTGCCTGTTCTGTCGGCGCTGGAAAATGTGATGCTGCCCATGCAAATCAGGGGGGCATCCGTTGCTGAAGCAAAAAAACAGGCGCTCATGCGTTTGGAAGAAGTTGGCCTGAGTGACCTGATTAATAATCGTCCGGCGAAAATGTCGGGCGGTCAGCAACAGAGAGTATCCATCGCTCGGGCGCTGGTCAACAATCCGTCTCTGGTCATTGCTGATGAACCGACGGCAAATCTCGATTCCGAAACGGCTCACATGGTCATCGACATTATGCGTGAATTGAATGAAAGAGACCACATCACGTTCATTTTTTCCACACATGATCAGAGGCTTTTGGATAAAGTCAAACGACTGGTGCGTCTGGAAGACGGCAAAATCATTCAGGAGTGATCAACGTCCGATGATACAGTGGATTAAGCTTGCCTACAGGAATATATTAAGAAACAAACGCCGCTCTATTGTGACGATGATTGCCATCGCCGTGGGATTTACCTCTATCAGTATTTATCACGGCTATATTAGCAATGCTTATGAAGGTCTCCGGTGGCTTGCGATATGCGGCGAGCGGTTGGGCCATTTAAGAATCAACAAGGCGGGATGGGAAGAACAGGGCAAGCTCGAACCATATAATTATATGTTGTCGAAAGAGCAGACCGATAAAATTATTCAACTGGTCAGGGAAGAAAAAGATGTCGTGCTGGTCACGCCGCAGATTCAGGTGATGGGTACGGTAACTAACGGACTGACATCCATTATTTTCATTGCTCAGGGTGTTATTCCGAAAGATGAGGAATTTATTACAAAGTTCTGGTTTGATGTCGTCGGCTACGTGGACGAGGGGTATGATACGGTTATCGGTGAAAAACTCAACGAGAAGAAGACTTACGGCGTGTTGATGTCGAAAGACATGGCCAGTTATTTGAAAATGAAACCGGGCAGCGACGGAATCGTCATGGCGCAAACGTTAAGCGGTCAGATGAATGCCATGGATATGCAAATAAGCGGCGTCTATGATACCGGCAACGATTTTTCCAATGACAAATTTATGCGGTTTAATTTTGAGTTCGCTCAGGCCCTGCTCGATACACAATCCGCGGAGAGAGTCGTTGTCATGCTCAAACACTGGAAAGATACGGAACGAATGCATGACGTTATTGCAAAAAAACTCAAAAAAGCCGGCATTGATGCCGAAATCAGAACCTGGCAGGATCTTTCCATCGCTTATAACAAAATGAAATCGTATCTGGACACGATCTTTATTTTCCTTTTTTTCATTGTGGTGACCATCGTGCTGGTAACAATCATCAATACGATGAGCAATACCATTGTCGAAAGAACAAAAGAAATCGGAACCCTGCGGGCTCTGGGGATGAAACGTGTCGGCGTGGCCAAACTTTTTGCTCTGGAAGGCGCTTTGCTGGGCATTTTCGGCAGTATGGCAGGCGTTGTCCTGCATACGATTGAGTGGTCGCTGATCAGGCTCTTCCCGCTTCATTATACGCCACCGGGATTGTCTACGCCTGTCGCCATGAGGGTGAATATGGTGCCCTGGGCATTGATGCTTCTGATTGTGTGTTTCATTATCATATCAACCATTGCAGCGGTTATTCCCGCAAGATCAGCAGCGAAATCGAATATTGTGGATTCACTGGGACATCCCTGAAAAATTTTTTAAAGGACAATGGCAGACTGAAAATTTCTGAAAGACTGACGGAGTAACGTAATTTATGATGAACTGGATGAAACTGGCATTTAGGAATATTTTGAGAAATAAGCGCCGCTCTTTTGTGACCATGGTGGCTATCGGGGTCGGATTTGCCGCGATTGGTCTTTATCACGGCTATATTCATAACGCCTATAACGGGCTCCGGGTAATCGCTATTCGCGGCGAGGGATTGGGGCATTTGAGGATCAACAAGGCCGGCTGGCATACCAAAGGCAAGCTTGAACCGGAAAAATACATGTTCACGCAGGAAGAAACCGAGAAAATAATAAAGCTTGTCGGGGAAGAAAAGAAAGTCGTTTTGTCCACACCGCAGATTCAGGTTGTCGGTACGGTATCCAACGGAAGCACATCCACCGTTTTCATCGCTCAAGGCATTATACCCAAGGATGAAGTGGTTATTAAAGGGGATTGGAAAGTGTTTCGCCCGCGTCAAGGACAAAAGATAAATGATGAGACGGTTTATGGCGTGGAAATGGCAAAGGATCTGGCCAACTACCTTAATATGAAAGCGGGCAGTAACGGCATTGTTATGGCGCAAACGTTAGTCGGCCAGATAAACGCACTGGACATGGAGATTCTGGGTGTTTATGATACCGGCAATGATTTTTCCAATGACAAATTTATGCGCTTTAATTATAAATTTGCCCAGTCTCTTCTTGATACGCAGTCTGCGGAAAGAGTGGTGGTCCTGCTGAAGGAATGGGAAGACACCGAAATGATGCGTGATCTTCTGCTCAAGAAGCTGAAGGCCGCCGGCATTGATTGTGAAATAAGAACATGGAAGGAGCTCTCCCTGGGATATTTGAAAATGAAATCCTATCTGGATATGATATTTGTTTTTATTGCTTCCATTGTTCTGGTAATAGTGATAATGACGACCATTAATACGATGGGAATGGCTATTCTGGAAAGAACCAAAGAAATCGGAACCCTGCGCGCTCTGGGATTAAAATTCAAAGGGGTGTCCACTCTTTTTGCCATCGAGGGAGCCATCCTCGGATTTTTGGGCAGTATCGCGGGTATTATTCTGCATTCGGTCGTGTGGGCCATCATCAGGCTTTATCCGCCCCGCTATATACCGCCGGGATTTTCCGAACCCGTAGAAATGTGGATTGATATGGTGCCCTGGATGCTGCTTTTATTAATTGTCTGTTTTGTGATATTGTCCATGGTGGCGGCGATCATTCCGGCAAGAGGTGCAGCCAGGAAAAATATTGTGGATGCGCTGGGACATGTTTAAAATATTTATGGAGAGAAAATGATGATTCAAATTTTAACGAAAAAAGTTTTTTTCATATGGGTATTCGTTTTGTTTTTTTGTGTTTCGTCGGCGCAGGCGATAACCAACCAGGAAATGCTGGAAAAAGCCGATAAAGCCCGGGGGAATGAAGACGGCATTCAATGGGAAATCAGAATGCACTCCGTGGAGAAAGGACGTGTTCAGGATAGAACATTGCTGGTCATTGCCAAGGGTGAAAGCGCCAGCGGATATAATTCTCTGATTGATACGCTGGCTCCCGGCAATCTGAAGGGGCAGAAATTGCTGATGCAGGATCGCAATATGTGGTTCGCGAAGCCCGGTCTTTCAAAGCCGGTTCCCATTTCCCCCCGGCAGAAACTGATGGGTGACGCATCCAACGGCGACATCGCGGCCACCAACTATTCCGGCGATTATAAAATTGTCAGTTCGGAAGACGGTCAATACGAAAATGAAGATTGTGTTGTCCTGAATTTACAGGCGGTGGACAAGAGAGCGACGTATGACCGGATCAAATACTGGATATCCAAAAAACGGGTGGTGGGCGTGAAGGCCGAATTCTACACGATTTCCGGCAAAATGTTTAAGATGGCGACATTCGAATACAAGAACAGGATCAATTTAAACGATAAGCCCCAGGAATTCATCTCCAGGATGACGATTACCAATGCCATCATGAAAGACGATGTGACGGTGATTAATTACAGCAGACCGGTCATGAAGAAAGTTCCCGATGCAACTTTTAATTTAAACTTACTGACAAAGTAGAGGTTATTATATGAAAAAGAAGTATCATAAAATAATGAAAGGCATCAGCGTTATCCTTTTGATTCTTTTTTGTTCCTGGCTGCCGTCGCTGGCCATTGCAGCTGCTGATCCTTTTGCTTCTTTCCTTCAGTCCAATATCGAGCACTACAAGTCAGCCGATGCCGAATATGCCGACCGGCCCTATATCAAGCAATTTAAGGGGGCTTTTTCAGGAGATTTAAGAATTTTCACGTACGGCGTTGTTCAGGATCCGGCCAAATCAACCCAGAACCCGAACAATGATCCGGTTGGGCTTCCCAATTATGTCGGCAATTTCGAAGTCAGACCCGATTTCCGTTTCAATACCAAGCATCTGGACCTTGCATTTAAGCCGCGGGCAATGTTCGATTATCGTTACTGGGATGAAGGCAAGCGGGAAGGTGAAGACGACTGGAACGATGAATGGTATGTGAATGAGTGGCTGGTAAGAGTTAAAGCCCTGGATAGAATATTCTTGTCTTATGGAAGAGAGAATTTGCAATGGGGTCCTTCTTTCCTTTATTCTCCGTCAAATCCATTTTTCTTCGATAACGGACGCAGCAATCCTTATATGGAAGTTGCCGGGATGGATTTTGCCCGGGTGGTTTATATTCCACACATGCTTTGGACGACGTCTTTCATTGTGAATACGGATGAGGGCCGCAACACATTGATCAGCACCGATCCTTTCAAGGAAACGTACGCTCTGAAGGTGGATTTTACCGGCAGCCAAAATTACGCATCTTTGATTCTGTCGCGAAAAGACGACGATAACACCCTGGGATATTTCGGCGGCTGGACCGTTTCCGACGCCCTGCTTTTATACAGTGAGGGCAGCATGCGGCAAGGGAGCGATGCATTATATCCCAGCCTGAAGCGAAAGTCTCTTGGACAGTCATTTTGGGAATCCATCCTGTCGCCGAATTCCGAGCTGCGACCTATTTTGGACCGTTATACATCGCTACGATCGGCCTATATGGTCAAAACGCATGAAGATGATTCTGACATTTATCCGATTATTCTGGTGGGAGGAGCCTACACCTTTGAAAAAATCGGCACACTCACACTCGAGTATATGTATAACGCACCGGGTTATGATGAAGACGAGGCTGATCTCTACTATTCACTCCGCGGCAGAGCGGCGTACGCCTACGTCGATATGGGAGCTTTCCCGGGATTATTGGGGCAGTTTACGCTGTACCAGACCGGCAATACCGGATTAAGGTTCTTGCGGAAAAATTATACCATGCTGCAGTATTATAAGAACAACATCTTCAATAAAATGGACACGACACTCCGCTGGACACAAAATATTGATGACGGTTCGGCTCAGCTTCTGGGATTACTGTCGTATTCGCTCGGCAATCATCTTGAATTATTTTCTTCGGGCGTTTTGAATTCAGGAAAGGAAGATTCGGAATTCGGCACTTTTATTGATTATCAATTAATGTTTGGTTTCAAATACACGCTGTAATGCCGATAATCAACCGTAAAACATCTTAACGATTCTGATGTTTACCGGGACTGCGAATGGTGCGGGCTACGTAAGGGTTTGCTTTCAATTTCCTGATGTCCCGCTGAAAAATCATGACTGTCGGGTGTTCTGTCTCTTGTGTCATTCAGAATTTTCATCAAATGAGTCCAATGGTTATATGACAACAGGTGCTTCATCTCCGATGAAGTTCCGCTCTGGTTTCATGTCCCATTCAATTTCTTGACAATAGGAAAACGAAGCGTTATCATATAACTGAAGAAAAAAGATTGTTTGATAAAACCCTTTCGTTTTTAGTCAATATAAGCAACGCAACCTTTATTCCTCCCGCCGAGAGGACAAACCGATGGCTCAGAAAATTACAAAGAAAGATCAAGAAAGAGAAACGAAATCTGCCATTCGTTATGCGCTGCCTGTGAAACGCCCGCTGGGCCGCATTCTTGTTGACGGCAGATTCATTGAACCGGAAAACCTGGATGAAGCTCTTGACAGACAAAGACAGACGGGAA
Source organism: Deltaproteobacteria bacterium (assembly GCA_019136325.1). The sequence continues at coordinate 21,073 of JAGVUJ010000249.1, read as the reverse complement.
AGCTTCTGGGAGAGACACTGGTGGAAATCGGCGTTTTGAATCGGAACGAGCGGGACGCTGTTTTGATGGTTCAGCGTGATTTTGCTTCAGTCGAAGAAGCCATCCGGGCGGCTGCCGGAACCCGCATGATGCTGGGAGAAATGCTTCTGGCTGCGTGTCGCATTACCCAGGAACAACTGGATGCCGCTCTCGAAGAGCAGAAGAAAACCGGCGAGAAACTGGGAGAAGTCCTGGTTCGTCTCGGTTTCCTCCATCAGCGTGAAATCAATGTCGCTTTATGCTTTCAGTCAAGACAGGGAAAGAGCAATATACCCTCCTGCCTGGCGCTGGGAGAGCTGCTTATCTCTGCCGGGTACATCACTCATGATCATCTTTATGATGCACTGGAGCGCCAGAAGGGAAGCGATAAAAAACTGGGTGAAGTGCTTGTGGATGCGGGTTATTGCAAGCCGCATCATATCGAACATGGCTTGAAAATACAGAAACAACTGGTAGGGGCGGCGCTCGTGGCCGCTTTGTCCCTGGCTCCCATCGAGGAAGCCATGGCTTCCCAGACGGCCCGGGCGGATACGGTTGCGATGAGCACAAAAATACAAGTGACCGCGACGGTGCTGGCCAGGGCAAGCATGCATCTCCTCAGGCAACCGACTGAAATCATCGTCACCGATGCCGACATCAAGAGGGGCTATCTGGACATCAATGCCGGCTCCCTTGTTGAAATCAGAAATAATTCAAGAGCGGGAGTGTATTTAATGTTTGAAGCTCGCGGACTGCCGTTTAAAGAAGCCCTGATCAGCGGTCTCGGCAGAGAGGTGGCTCTGGGGCCGAACGGGGGGATTATCACCCATCAACTCATTGGCACGAACATTATTGCCTTCAGCTATCGTTTTGTTTTCGACAAAGACTCGCAGGCCGGAACTTATGCCTGGCCTCTGGCCCTTTCGGTCAGTCCCGTCGAATAAATGTCTGAACTCGTGATTTTCTGTTTCACGTTTCATTTTTACTCCTGGAACGTTTCATTGAAGTAAAGAAGAAAAAGTGATAGATATCCTCATCCTATGGATCGTTTGCTTTTGTTGATATGGATAACAGAAACTCGGACTCTTATTTAAAAAACAAAAAAAAGAACCCGTATCTGGAACTCGATAAGCTGATCTTAGAACTGTCCAGCAAGTTCGCCGGTGCATCTGCATCGGAAATTGAGAATAACATCGCCCAGGCTCTGCAACAGATTGTTGAATGCCTGGATATAGATCGCTGTACCTTCTGGGAGATATCGGAAGACGAAACGGAATTGCGGTGTATTCACCAGTATGTTGCTCCGGGATTTCAGAAAATTTACGGGGGTGACGATCAGGATTTCTCCTGGATTTCCAAGGAAACATGGAACGGAAGTTCTTCGTCTGTCAGCCCGACGGAAAATTTTTACGAAAATTCGGGAAAAAACAAAAATGCTTCGTTGATGCTGGGAGGCAGGTCTTTCATTGTCAGTCCATTCCATATCGCCGGTAAGGCTATCGCCGGTATGACCTTTTCCACGATTCAGGAGGAAAGAGAGTTTTCCCCTGAAATGGTTTCCAGACTGAATTTGATCGGAGAAATTCTGACAGGCGCTTTTTACCGCAAAAAAATCGAGGAAAAATACCGTCAGTCTTTGCGGGAAATGCATCACACGGAAGAGCCGATTCATGAAGACGATTTCCCGCTTCGTGAAGATACCAAAAAAGAATTTAAATATGAGGGAATTATCGGCAACTCGTCACCCATGCGGCTTGTTTATTCCAAAATGGAACAGGTCGCTCCGACGGATTCCGTGGTGCTTATTCTCGGCGAAACGGGAACGGGAAAAGGCGTTCTGGCCCGCGCCATCCATGAACTCAGCAGCAGGAATAAAAAACGGATTGTTACCGTCAACTGCGCCGCCCTTACCCCCAACCTGATTGAAAGCGAGTTATTTGGAAGAGAGAAGGGGGCCTATACCGGTTCCACCGAAATGCAGATCGGCCGTTTCGAGTTGGCCGATAAGGGAACGCTGGTGCTTGATGAATTTACGGAACTTCCCCTGGATTTGCAGGCAAAGCTTCTCAGAGCTATACAGGAGGGAGAATTTGAGCGGCTCGGTTCTCCGAGAACCATTAAGGTAGATGTTCGTATTCTGGCCCTGACCAGCAGAAATCTTAAAGACGAAGTTGCAAAAGGAAGATTTCGCCAGGATCTCTACTATCGCCTGAACGTGTTCCCCATTACCATGCCTCCTCTTCGGGAACGAAGCGGCGACATTCCGCTTCTGGCGGGGCATTTTGTCGCTCAGTTCAACCGGAAGATGCAGAAGGAAATCAAAAATATACCGAAAAACGTCATGACGGAATTGGTCAGGTATCCCTGGCCGGGTAACGTCCGTGAATTGCAACATGTTATTGAACGATCCGTCATTATCACGCGTGGGACGAGTCTCCAACTCGCTGAAAAACTTGATGATTCCGGATCAGCTATATCGGACGAAAAATTAATCACCCGTCTCGCCGAGGTTGAAAAACTTCATATCCTGAAAATTCTTGGACAGACCAATTGGAGAATAGATGGTCCAAAAGGCGCTGCAGTTCTTCTCGGCTTACATCCCAATACGCTGCGGGGAAGAATGCAGAAACTCGGTATTCGTTTGCAAAAGGGCTTTTCCTGAAAAAGTTTATATAAAAACCACCGTATTACGTGGAAACACGATATTCAAAAGTAATAATATTTTCCTGCCTGAGAACTTCATTAATTAATACTAAATAATATCAGTAACATAAAAATTATTTCAGCCCGTAAATTAACTTGGCCTATCTATTGCTATAGCTACAAGGTAACAATGATTGTTTTTTAATAGCAGGTTGAAAAATGGTTTCTTTACAAACGGATATTTTGAGCAAGGGATTGAAAGTGACGCCGCAGCGTCTGGCAATTTTAAAATATTTAAAGGAGAACAGGGTGCATCCCACCGCTGAAAAAATTTACAGTGAAATAATCAAGGAATACCCGGCCATTTCACTGACGACGGTTTATAAGACACTGGCAAGTTTTGTAGAGGCGAAAATGGTCAAGGAAATCAACATTGATCCGAATAAAATGCGCTTCGATCTCTATTTGGACGATCACGATCATTTTCATTGCCGCATTTGCGATAACGTTTACGACGTAGATTACAACAGGACAACCATGTCCGGTCAGCAGAATAAAGAAGATGTGGAAGGACATCATGTTGACACGGTCAGTATCAACTTAAAAGGTATTTGCAGATATTGTGAGACGATAGGTTCCTGAAAGATTTGACAACAAAATGATGGAGAAAAGTTGAAAAGCTTAAGGATAAAAAAATAACTTAAAAGAAACAAGGAGGAAATTATGAAAAAATTAATGGCAGTTTTAGCGGCAATGGCGTTTGTTGTTGTAATGGCTGGCGGAGCATGGGCAGATGTAACGGGCAGTGTTGACATCAATGCTTCAGTAACAGGTAAGTGTAACGCGATTACCGCAAACAATTTAACCCTTACAATTGATCCGGCGACAACAAGCGCTGTCTCTTCCACCGGTAGCGCTACTACGGTACAATGTTCGAAGAGCAAAGCTTTTACTGTAACTGCTGCCAGTGCAGGCGCGGGTGGTGCGGAAGACAGTGATGGCTCTCTGGCCGGTGCGTTGACAGGCACGGGCGCTGACATACCCTATACGCTGGCTTATACGAGCAGCTTTAACGGTGCGGGTTTCGGTTCTGCAACACCCACGACGCTGCTTACTGCCAATGCGGCTAGTGTTGCGGTGGCTGATGCCAATGCCGCGGAGGAAGGAACCTATAGCGATACCGTGACAATTACAGTAGAATACTAAAAAAACTGACGTAAAGGCAAGCGTCAATGAAAAAAAATATCTTGCTCATGGCAGTGCTGGCTGCCATGAGCTTCGCAATAAATCCGGTATTCGCGGCTAGCCCTGCGGGTTTTACATCAGCAGAGATAAAAGTCAATGCGCAGGTTGGCGTGTCCTGCCAGGAAATTCAGCAAGGAGCGTTTCCCTCTCCGCTGATCATTGATACCCAGACTCCCGTCGAGCAGGCTTTTCCCCCAAGCGCCGATGAACTGGTAAGATGCACGAACGGAACCGTCTTTACCGTTAAAGTTTCCAGTGCCAACGGATCGGCTCTTGACCAGACTTGCACATCAGGCGGTGTCGGCAACATGGTTCTGAAATCGTCCAGTTGGCCTTCAGATGTGATCGGCTATACCTTTGCGTGCGGCGGTGACACGGATGGCAATGGTCGTTTTACAGGTGCCGGGTATAACGCTAACAAGGCTCTGGGCATCGGCATTAAAATAGCCGCTGCCGATGCTCAGGCCGCTATCGCTCATAATGATTATTCGGATACAGTGACGCTGACCATCACGTATTAGTCTCAATAACAAATCGTTCACATTCCTTTGCGCAGAATTGTCCACCCGATAAATAGTTTTGCTCCGTTTTATTTTTTCTAATATAATAACGTAAAAGGTATCGAAAAATGCGGTTAAAAAATCTGAAAATTGCGTATGGGATTCTGGCAGCTTTTTTTTTGCTGAATCTTGCCGGGATCACACATGCGGCCATTAACTGTCCGGGGACTCTTCCGGCAGGGACCCGCGGGGTCGCTTATTCCTACACCTTTACAGCAACCAACGGAAACGGCGGATCTCCCTGGTGGCGTATCGTCATGGGATCTCTCCCTCCCGGATTGAGTTTAATTAATCAATCCATGAATTCGGTTACCCTTGCAGGAACACCGACGGCTACCGGGACTTACTGGTTTGCAATTAACCATAGAGAGCCCGGTATGGATCCAATGTGTTTTTCCACCATCGTGATTAATGCGGCGGGCTGCGTTTTGAACGGAACCGATACAGGGAGCATTTCATTCGGAAATCTTGATCCTTCAGGCTACCCGGCGCCCGTCAATAATATAATCACCCAGCAGATTAATTTTCAATGCAGCGCCGGTCTGGCGTATTCTATCGCCGTCACAAATCCCGTGGGGCAATTACAGTTGACCGGCGCAAATACCATTCCCTTTACGTTGGGTCTTCATGCGAACGGCACGGGAGCGGGAGCTGTAGACATTCCTTTATTGACTACAAATTCAGCAATTACCAATTATGCCAGTTTTGTTGAAGGTGTCTCTTCCTTCAGCAATCCGATAACGGTCAGGATCAGTTGGGCGGGCGGTTCGCTTTCGGCTTATGTAAATGTTTCGGATGTCACGGTGATTCCCGCCTGCGGTATGCCAACGAACGGAACGATAAATGTTAACATCGATCCGTCTCTTAATACAACGCTTACAGCAAGCACGACCTCCAACGGCACGTCGCCGACCGTTCAATGTACGAATGCTTCACAACCCAATGTGAGCTGCGAGACATCGAACGGCACCGCGGCAGGTCAGCTGAAAAAAGCATCGGATAATATGAATTACACTGTCACGACCTGCGGTGTTTCCGGGAAAATCACCGGAAATGGATTTGGCGCAGCGCCCTCGACAGAAATTCCCATTGGAATATCGATTACTCCTTCAGCATATCAAGGTGCGCCTGTCGGGGATTATTCAGACAATATTACCGTAACGATTGCCTATTAGATCAGGCAAGGTCTGTGGCTTGCAGTGCGGATCAATCTGTGTTATTTGACAAACGATGTTTGGGTGTAAAAATAAAATAATCGGGAGTTATATGATGAAGAATAATCACCGGGCCGCAAGGATGTCGCTCCAAACTTGTAAAAATTTTAATCCACCCATGAACAAAGTTGTCGGATTTCTGACTGTTTTATTGTTCGTAATCATATCCTCTGCGCATGCATTCGCCGCCGACTTTCAGGTGCAACCGACGACAATGGATTTAGGGGCAAAAATGAAAAGCGGCGTTTTCTCGGTCATCAACAACAGCAACGAGAAAATCGACTTTCAGGTTTCCGTTAAGGCCTGGAATCAGGACGAGAACAGTAAGGATGCCTACGCCGATACAAATGATGTAGTGTTTTTCCCAAAGGTTATGAGTATTGATCCCAATTCTCAAAGAGCGGTGAGAATCGGGCTCAAAACACCTCCCGGAGCCAGAGAAAAAACCTACAGGCTTTTTGTTCAGGAAATCCCCACCCAGAAAAAAACACAGGATGTTGATATCAATGAAAAGGTTAAGGCCGGTGTGACCATCGCCTTCCGGTTCTCCATGCCGATTTTCGTCAAACCGCTCAAACCGCAGGAAATATATGTGATCGACAAAATCGATATGTCCGCCGGCAAGGCAAAGGCGATTGTCAAAAACACGGGGAATGTTCATGTTAAATTGCGTTCGGTCACATTCAGCGGGAAGGCCGCCGACGGAAAAGAATTATATTCCAAGGAGGTGGCCGGCTGGTATATCTTAAATGGTATTTCATCATCTTACGAGGCGGAGATTCCCAAAGATGTATGCGGACAACTGGCCAAAATCGATGTAAACGCCCGAACGGAAGATAAAGACATCAGCGGAATATTGAATGTTCAAAAGAACATGTGTTTGGAATAATCTTACGGATTCTTCGACCACACACTTATCGCGAAAAACATTGCGCGAAAAAACATTTTTTTTTGTCACGGCCATTTTTTTTCTGATGACCTTTTTTGTCCCACCGGCATTGACGGCGGAAGAAAAGGCTCGCGAATCACAGCCCGTTGTTCATGCAGCGTCTGCTGAAACGGGCAAATCCGTTGCATTAACTCCCAAAGAAACAACCCCGATCGTCGTCAGCATCGTTATTAATACGCAGTCCAAGGGAGATTTCTTCGCTGAACTCGATAGCAGCGGTAACGTGTATATCACGCCGGAAGATGCCGGAACGCTAAAACTGCAGTATTCCGAAGACCGGATTGTCGTTCTGCGCGGCGATGAACAGTACATTCCTCTGAGCGCCCTTCTCGATGTAACTTATGCGTTCGACGAAAAGAAACTCACCGTGACGATTATCGGCAAGACGACGGAATCCACCAGAACGGCCGCCGACCTTTTTTCTCTGAGAGCTGAAGCCAAAAACATTTACTATCCGCGGGAGACAAGCGCTTTTATCAATTACGGACTCAACTATGCTTTAACCGGTGAGGACGGATTCCAATCCCTTTCGCTCACCAACAAACTGGGTTTCAGCGTAGGGAACTTTTTCTTTACCTCCGATTCGGTTTACACCAGAACGGAAAACAGTGATGATTTTGTGCGGCTCCAGAGCAGCGCCACCTATGAGCGGCGGAAAGATCTGCAATGGCTGGTGATGGGCGACCAATATGCGAATTCAGGAGATTTGGGCAGTACGGTGAATATCGGAGGCGTCGGATTTTCCAAGGTTTACAGACTTGATCCGTATTTTATCACACAGCCGGTCATGGATCTTCAGGGCACGGTTATTTATCCGACGCAGGCCGAAATTTATCTGAACGGCGTGTTGATCGGGAAACAGGATATTGCGCCCGGATCTTTCGATTTAAAAAATATCTATTCCCAGACAGGCTCTCACAATATTGAAGTCGTTTTGAAAGATCCGTTTGGGAATGTCCAAAAAATTTCTTACATGGCCTATTTTAGCGCTCAGATGTTGCGCAAGGGCTTGCATGAATACAGTTATAATGCCGGTTTTCTTCGGGAACAGTACGGTTCGAAAAGCAATGAATACGGAGATCCGGCCTTCTCCGTTTTCCACCGTTACGGATTGACAAATAAACTGAACATCGGAGCCAGGGCGGAAGGTTCCGATGGAATCTATAACGGCGGCTTGTCAGCCGATTTTGCAGTTCCTCATGCCGGTCAGTTTACTCTGACTCTGGCCGGCAGCCATTCTGATGTCAACGACAGGGGAGATGCCATTTCTTTGCAGCATAACCTGCAACTGGGAAATTTCAGCACGAATTTACTGCTGCGTAAATTTTCCAGATTCTACGCTACCCTTGGAAACCCCCAGCCTACGGAAGACAGCGCCCGTTATGAAATAAGAGCGGGAATGGGATTTATGCTGAATCCTCTGGGGAGTTTCTCGGTCAATTACGCTCAAACGGAAAATTTCAAAGATATCGACACGCGGGTAATTTCGTTAAACTATTCACGAACACTCTATAAATCAATCAGTTTGTTTGCAACGGGTTCTGCCACCCGGAAGACGGGCGATGATACAATTTATAGCGGCTTTATCGGTCTCAACTTCGCCCTTGGCGACAAGGTTCGTGGCTCCGTACAGGCAAATCTCGACAGTGAGGACGTGAACACGGAAACTCTGCAGGTGCAAAAAGACATACCGGTAGGTGAAGGGCTGGGTTATCGCGCATCGGTCAATCGCACCGAAACGCCGGTGGACACGGTGATTGCCGTAAATCCATATGTCCAGTACAACGCCAGATACGGTATCTATTCTCTTGATGCCCGCATTCAGGATTCCAGAAACGGTGATACAACCGAATCCTATAACGCATCAGCCGCCGGGTCGCTGGTTTATGCCGGAGGATTTTTCGGGGTTTCGCGACCGGTGAGCGACAGTTTCGGCATCGTGGCGTTCAATAAACAAATTCCCGGCGCTTCCGTGTTCAACAATGGTCAGGAAATCGGCAAAACCGGTCATTCCAGTACGGTGGTTGTTCCGACACTGTCGTCCTACGGTCAAAACAAAATTACCCTGGATACAAAAAATATTCCGATTGATTACAGCATATCCGATGTAAACAAGACGGTTTCACCTTCTTTGTGGAGCGGTTCCTGTGTTTACTTCGATGCGCAGCAATTACGCGCGGTAACGGGAAGCCTGGTTGTGCAAAGAGAAGGGAAGAGAATGCCGCTGGAATATGTTGAAATATCCGTGAATGTCGGTAAAAAGTCATTATTGTCCCCCACGGGCAAGGGAGGGGAATTTTATCTGGAAAATTCTATTGTTGAAGAAGCAGCCGCCGGAGCGGATACAGCCGTGGATAAACAAAGTTGTAACGCTATTGCACGGACGATAAAAGCCGGCGGCAGCACGATACCGCCCGGAACCTACAAAGCCACGGTTGAATATGAAAGTGGCCAATGCGAGTTTGCCGTGACATTCCCCGAAACGGAAGAAGTGATTACCGAACTCGGAGAGATTGAGTGCGTTGCATCCGCTGATTCATCCTGGCGCAAAGACACCCCTTCTCTTCGGGGCGATCTTTATTATGCAGCATATGCAGACATAGCTGAATCTGAAGTGTCTCATCAGACGTTAGCCGGACAGTAACAGGAAGCGACGGCTTCAAGGAGTGATGAAAAGTTGTTTAAGATTAGCGATCATGAGTCGATAACGCTTTTCTACATGGGCCGGTCGCCCATGGGAATCCTTCTGTATCCCGTTTATGCTTTTTTAGTCGGCGATGTTCTGATTGATACCGGAACGAATCGTGCGGGGCATGAATTCCTTGAAGCATTGGAAGGCAGAAAGATCGCCGGGATCATCAACACCCATCATCATGAAGATCACATCGGCAACAACGCCGATGTCCAGCAGAAATTCGGAATCCATATATACGCGCATCCGCTGACGCTGCCGTATCTGGAAAATCCCCGTTTGAATGATTTGCATCTGTATCAGCGGATTGTGTGGGACTGGCCCAAACCGTCAAAAGGCGAGGCCATTGGAGCCTCTGTAAAGGCGGGACTTTATCACCTGGAAGTCATTCATTCGCCGGGGCACGCCGACGATCACCTTTGTTTATATGAGCCGAATAAAAAATGGCTTTTCACGGGCGATCTTTTTTGCGGAACAAATTTCGTATATTTAAGGCAAGACGAAAATTACTTGCAGATACTGGACACGCTGAAAAAACTCAGCGCCCTGGAAATAGAAACGATATTTTGCAATCTGAAAGGTGTTGTAAGAAACGGTCGAGGAGCCCTGATCAAAAAGATTTCAAAAATGGAACGTTTGCGTGATGATGTTTTCCAACTGCGGGATAAGGGCCTGTCGCCGCAAAGCATCCGGCGAAAAGTCCTGGGCAGAGAAGACGCATGGAATGTTATTACCGGCGGGCATTATTCCAAGCAGAACACGGTTGACAGTATTCTTTCCGGGAAGAGGCCGGACCGGAGATAAAACAAAAAGGCGTGTTCGGGAAACACGCCTTTTTGTTTAGTAGGGCTGTAGAATTTTATTGAATTATTTATCTTCTTTATAAAGCGCTTCAATTCTGTCGTTGAGTTTGTCCAGAACGACTTTTCGTTTGAGTTTCATCGTCTGGGTTAACATGCCGTTATCCAGGCTGAACGCTTCCGGAAGAATGATGAATTTCTTGGGAATTTCATAGCCGCCAAATTTGCCCTTCAGCTGATTGGTGACGGCTTCGCTAATGATATCTTTAATATCCTGGCGTTCGACCAGTGTTTTAATATCCGTCGGCAATCCTTTTTCCTTGGCGTAGCTTAGAAGTACTTCAAAGTCGGGAACGACAATGCAGATATTGTAAGGACGGTTGAGCCCGTAAACGACCGCCTGCTGAACAAAAGAACACAGACAAATATTTTCTTCCAGTGAAACGGGGAAACAGAATTTTCCGTTTTCCAGCTTGTATTGCTCTTTGATGCGGCCGGTGATGAAAAGATATCCGTCCTTGTCCAGACGTCCACGGTCTCCGGTGCGGAACCCTCCGTCCGGCGTCAGAGCGGCTTTGGTGTCTTCCGGCCGGTTGTGATAGCCTTTCATGACATTCGGTCCGTATGCGATGATCTCGCCATCGGTGGCTCCTTCCTCAACCACGGAATTATCAATGACAACTTTGCATTTCTCGATGACTCTGCCGACACTGCCTATCCGGTACGCCAGGGAACCGTTCATGGTGATGCCCGGAGATGTTTCCGTCAGGCCATAACAGTCGTAAATGGGGATGCCGATGTCGAAGAAGAACTTGGATATTTCGACATTCATGGCCGCGCTGCCGGTCATAGCGCCCAGCATTCTGCCGCCCATGCGATCTCTGATTTTCTGGAAGACAATTTTATCCGCAATTTTGAATTTGAGATTGGTCATGAAATCGGACTGTCCTTTTTCTGCAAGTACCCTGTTTTTCTTGGCTGCTTCGACACCCATGACAAAGAGCGCTCTGGCCAGTCCTCCATCTTTATTCATTTTGTTCCACAGACCGTCGTAAATTCTGTTGAAGACGGTAGGCACGGCAATGATAAAGGTGGGCTTGATTTGAACAATATCATTGATGATGGTTTTTGTGCTTTCGATCAATCCCATCCTGCCGCCGAGGCGGATGATAGCGAATAATTCGGCGGTCTGTCCAAAAACATGCGCCCAGGGCAAAATGGTAAGAGAAACGACTTCATTTTCATAGAGTTCGGGATACATTTTGAGGCCGGCATGTGAATTACTGGTGAAGTTCATATGCATCAGTAAAACACCCTTGGGATTGCCGGTGGTTCCCGATGTGTAAATCAGTTCGGACACGTCCTCCGCTTTCGGGCTCTTCGGCGCAACCGGTTTTTTAGCGCCTTTCTTCTCAAGAGCCGTCAGCGAATTTTCACCATCGGAGTCGATGATGAAAATGTGTTTGAGCGTCGGGATATCTTTCTGAAAATCTTTTATCTTTTCATATATTGCAGGATTGGAAACAAAGAGAACTTTGGCTCCGCTGTCGGCGATGATGTATTTCCAGACCTGAACCAGTTCGGCTTCGTACATGGGCACGTAACGGGCAAGGCATCCCCAGGTGGCGAAGCCGATCACCGCCCATTCCGGGCGGTTGTTGGCGATGATGCCGACGACATCATCCTTCCCGATTCCCAACTGGGTGAGTCCCGCTCTCAGGTTATCAATACGGTTGCCGATTTCTTTGTATGTTGCCCATTCGTAAACGCCTTCTTTGTTTTTGGTGCCGAACAGCGGTCTATCGGCAAACTTGGTTACGCTTTCTCCCCACCAATCGACCAGATTGTCGGGCTTTTCCAATGTGAATTTGTGCATAGAATACTCCTTATTTTATATTCACGCGGGCGCTTAGGTCTCACGCGGATTTTTTATCGAAAATAAAATTTTCCCGTTGCCGGCGGTGACTCTAAGTCATTTCGCAGAAAAATTCAATCAAAACGTGAAAGTGAATTTGATGAAATTTTAATTTCCAATAATTCACAATATTTATTTGACGTTTTGAGAGAAAGCAGTATAATAAAGTCATATTAATTCATGTTCTTCCTTCCTGTGATTTTTTACTTTGGACAGGTTACTCGGCAGTATCTCCGATTTCTCAATGTCTTGTTTTCAATGATGTGTTTTTTCCGTTTTTGTTTTGCCGGATTCGTCAGAAGGTTGACCAGTATCAACAAACCCCAAAACCGGCGTTTAATGTTTAAATGTAATTTAACCATTCAGACGGAAGGAGGGAGAAAGATGAGCAGTGTATATAAAGTCATCGAAGTTATCGGAGGCAGTGAAAAATCATGGGAAGATGCGGCCAAAAAGGCAGTTGAACTGACCGCAAAAAGTCTAAAAGAGATCAGAATTGCGGAAGTCAAAGAACTGGACATGAGGATTGAAGAGGGGAAGGTGGTTGAATACCGCGTAAAACTGAGAGTATCGTTCAAGTATCTTCCTGATTAGAAATCGAGTGTTCATGGATACACCGGATAACTATCGCGGCGGGTGATTTACAGGCCGTCGCGATAGTTGAAGATAAAACCATATTTATTCCGGCGTAATATGATTAATATTTTATTGACATGCCGGGTACTTATCTATATATCCTCCATACATAAACATTCTCATAAAAAATTTAAGAGCGTCTGCCTTCGCGGATTAATTTAATGCAAATCGAAAAACGTGAGGATAAATGCATTGAGTGTATGCTTTGCGTCCGGGACTGCGTCATGGGCGTGTGGCGCATTATTGACGGCAAGTCCCGACCGGTGGAAACGGAGTTATGCAACCGCTGCAGCCACTGTATCGCCATTTGTCCCTGCGATGCCGTCATTCATGACGGTCTTGGGCAAGGAGATATTGTCGCGGTAAACAGAAAAAACCTTAGTCCGGATGTCTATCGCGATATCATCATCAGCCGGAGAAGTGTTCGGCAATTCAAAAACGAACCGGTGCCCGGGGCAATGATTGAAAGCATTATCGATCTGGCCAGATACGCGCCCAGCGCGAGCAACAGTCAGAATGTCGGCTATATTATCATTACGGACAAGCGCCTTATCGAATCGACAGCGGCGGGTCTTTTCCGTCTCGGAAACCGTTTGTACAATGCAACAAAAAAAGGCATCGGCAGATTTTTTGTGAATCTGACCGGTTTGTCGAAAAACCGGTATCTCAAAGTGATGGATTATGTTCAGGAGCAAAACGCCCAGACGGGCAGGGATTTTGTTTTACATAATGCGCCTGTCCTGATATTAATTCATGCGCCTGAAAGACAACCCTTTGCGTCGGACAACTGCAATATTGCCGCGGCGACGATGATCAATTACGCCCATGCGCTCGGCCTGGGGACATGCTTTGCCGGTATTCTGACTCTGGCCCTTCGATGGAACGGCCGTTTGCGAAAAAAACTCGGCGTTCCCCAGAAAGAGAGAGTGTACGCCGCTCTGGTCATGGGATATCCTCAGTACCGATACACGAATACTGTTTCAAGAAAAATACCGGAGGTGAAATGGTTGTGACAAAAAAAATTATTCTGATAGCGCTTTTGATTGTCGTTTTGTTTCATGTCGTCTGGTATGCGGCCAGCCGTTCCTTTCAGAATGAAAAGCTTCCCGATGACGCGACGGTCCGGACAGCCTTTGATAAGTTTTTGAAGAACGAGAAAATCAGCATTGATCCTCATGCATTTACAGAAACGTCCGTCGAGGCCAACGGCATCAAACTTCATCTTGATGTTTTTTCGAAAGGCAAAAACCTGCCGACGGTTGTTTTTATTCCCGGAACGTCCGTTTACTCTAAATTTTATATTGAAATTATGTATAAGATTTATCTTCGGGGATTTAATGTTGTCGGCTTCGATCCGCGCGGTCACGGACTCAGCAGCGGTCTCCGGGGAGATTACACCATCAATGAAATTGTCGATGATACGCTTGCCGTCGTTCAATTCGCGCGGGAACGATTCGGGGGGCCGGTTGCCGTTGTCGGAAGCAGCCAGGGCGGTATAGCCGCCTTTTACGCGGCGGCGCGCGATGATTCCCTTGCGGCGGCCGTCTGTCATAATCTTGCGGATCTTAACGGTAAAGACAATTTGATCCTGTCTCAGTTCAGGCCGCCAACATTCATGGTGCCTCTTGCACAATTTCTGGCCGGTGTGTATCAGAATTTCTCCGTACCTGTTTTCTTTTACCTGGATCTGACCAAGGAAAGAACCAGATCAGGCACGGATGCCAAAACGCTGATCGAAAATAATCCGGTGACGGTCAAATGGATTACTATCAGGGCGCTGGGTTCGCTGATGAAAACAGATCTGGCCAAACCGGTGGAAAAAATCAAAGTGCCTGTCATGCTGGTGCACGCTGAAAACGATTCTATCTTTCCCCAGGCTTACGTGGAAGATATTTTTAACAGATTGACCTGTCGGAAGAAATATCTGTTCTTTAAAAATACCGAACATCTTGTGATGACGAACAACGTGGATGACGTTGTGCCGCCGATTGATGCGTGGCTCAGAGACGTCATGTGAGCGGTCACGTCGGCAGACGCCACTCTTGCGTGGCCTTGGTGTTGGGGCGGTGAAAAAACAGGGGTTTGCTTTTATGAAAAAGCAATGATGATTCAATATGCTGCGGCGACGGATAATTTTCGAAAACAGAAATTTTTCGGGTGGTATTTACAAGCCGTTGGATGATTATTATATTTAACCAGTCAAGAGACAGATTTGTGAGGCGGTAAGATGACGTATATAAAAATTAATTTCGGCAGTAGTTTTGAGGATGAATTTGAAAAAGTTGTCGATGAAGTATTTCATCTGGTGCGGCCGGCGTTCAGCAATTACGAATGCATCTGGCGTCCCAATGTCGATGTGTATGAATCGAACGATGAAATCATCGTGCTGGCCGATATGGCGGGGCTCAACAAGGAAGAGCTGCACATTGAGGTGGACAGAAAAAAAGTCAAGATCGCCGGTGTACGCAAGGCGATTCGGCTTCTACAAAACGCCCGGTACTGCCAGGCGGAAATTCCGCATGGATATTTTGAGCGAAACGTTATTCTGCCCGCTCCCGTGGAATCGCAGTCGGCAAAAGCGTCTTATGCCGACGGCATTTTAATGGTCAGAATCAATAAGCTGCCGGCGAACAAAGCGCATCGCATTTCGATCATTTCGGAAAAATAACGGAAATCTCTCTTGGATCAAGAATACTGGAGGTTGAACATGACGGAACAAAATGTCCCGCAGCAAAATAAAAATACGTTTAATATACCGGAAGTCATTCCCATTCTTCCTTTGCATAATGTGCTTGTATTTCCCAAGACAATGATCCCGCTGGAAGTTACGGGCAGCGCTTCCCTTCTGGTTGATGAAGCCATGACCACCGATCGCCTCATCGGACTGATCATGTCCAAAAATGACCCAGAAAAACCCAACGAATACAAGAAAGATGATTTACATTCGGTGGGCACGTGTGCCGTGATCATGAAGATGGCCAAAACCATGGATAATCACACGCAACTGCTTCTGCAGGGAGTCAGCCGATTTTCGATAGACGAAATCATCGCCGGCAAACCCTATCAGCAGGCGCGCATTAAAATTATTGAGGAGAAGGATGTCAAAGATCTGGAGACGGAAGCGTTGATGTCCAACCTGTTGTCCCTGTTTGACCGTATTTTGAAACTCTCGCCGTTTCTGCCGCCGGAGTTCGGTCCGATGGCCAAATCCATTGCAGAGGCCGGCACACTGGCCGATCTGATAACGTCGATTATCAATGCTCCGGTGGAAGAAAAACAGAAAGTGCTGAATATTGCCGATGTTAAAAAACGCCTGAAAGAACTGACGCTGATGGTCAATCATCAGATGGAAGTGCTCGAACTGGGCAATAAAATTCAGACGAAGGTCAAGGACGACATCGACAAAAGCCAGCGCGAATATTATCTGCGGCAGCAGATCAAAGCCATCAAGCAGGAACTCGGAGAATCCGATGAAAATACCGTGGAGACGGAGGAATATCGGAAGAAGATTGAAGAGAAAAATCTGCCTGAAGAAGCGAAAAAGGAAGCTTTACGGGAACTGGAAAGGTTGTCCCGCATGCATCCGTCGTCGGCGGAATATACCGTATCGTCGACTTATCTGGACTGGATGACGGCGCTGCCCTGGCATGATGCGACCCCGGATAATCTGGATATCACCAAAGCGCGACAGGTGCTCGATGAAGATCATTATGGCCTGGCCAAGCCCAAGAAGCGCATTATCGAATATCTGGCGGTGCGCAAGTTGAAACCGGATTCCAAGGGACCCATCCTTTGCTTTGTCGGTCCCCCGGGCACGGGAAAAACATCATTGGGGCATTCCATCGCGCGGGCTCTGGGACGTAAATTTATACGCATCTCCCTGGGCGGCGTTCGTGATGAGGCGGAAATCCGCGGTCACCGGCGCACCTATATCGGCGCGTTGCCCGGGCGGATTATTCAGGGAATCCGGCGCGCGGAATCCAACAATCCGGTTTTTATGCTGGATGAAATAGACAAGGTGGGCAGCGATTTCCGTGGTGATCCCTCCTCGGCTTTGCTGGAAGTTCTGGACCCGCAGCAGAATAATACCTTTTCCGATCATTATCTGGATGTGCCGTTCGATCTGTCCGGCGTCATGTTCATTACCACGGCCAATATGCTGGATACGATTCCTCCGGCCTTACTGGACCGGCTGGAAGTTATCGAACTGAACGGTTACACCCAGGAAGAAAAAGTGAAAATTGCCGAGCGTTATTTGATTCCGCGTCAATTGAAGGAAAACGGCCTGAGCGATGCTCAGTTCAAAATAACCGGAAAGGCGTTGAACACAATTATTTCCGGTTACACGCGCGAAGCCGGCGTGCGTAATCTGGAAAGAGAAATTGCCAATGCCTGTCGCGGGGTGGCGGCACAGATTGCCGAAGGGGTCATCAAATCGAAGACACTCACGGAAAAGAACATTGCCGATTATCTGGGACCGGTGCGCGTGATGACCGATATCGATGCGCGGATTTCCAGACCCGGCATTGCCATCGGTCTGGCGTGGACACCTGTCGGCGGCGATATGCTTTTTATTGAAGCCACGGCGATGAAGGGAAAGAAAGGGCTCACGCTGACCGGACAGCTCGGCGACGTCATGAAAGAATCGGCGGCGGCGGCGCTCAGCTTCATCCGCACCAACGCTAAAGCGCTGGACGTGAAACCGGAGTTTTTCGAAGATATGGATATTCATATTCACGTGCCGGCGGGAGCGATTCCCAAAGACGGCCCTTCAGCCGGGGTGACGATGTTTGCGGCCCTGACCTCTCTTTTAACCAATCGCAAGGTTAAAAAACATTTGGCCATGACCGGAGAAATTACGCTGCGCGGAGCCGTGCTGCCGGTGGGCGGAATCAAGGAAAAAGTTCTGGCTGCTTACCGGGCCGGAATAAAAACAATTCTGTTGCCGGAATGGAATCGCAAAGACATTGATGATATTCCGGACAATGTCCGCAAAAGCATATCGTTCCATTTCATCAAGGATATGCTGGATGTGATCAGGCTGGCTTTGGAACCGCTTCAAGAGAAAAAAGTAAAAGCGTCATCTTCAAAAAATAAAAAGCCGGTGGTGCGCACGAAGAAAAAAACAAAATTGAAGAAAGCATCAATAAAAAAATAACAGGAAGGAAAAACAATTATGGCAGCGCAATATCTGTTACTCAATGTCGAAGAAAATGTGGCCACCGTCACGATCAACAGACCGGATAAGGGTAATTCTCTCTCTCCACAGGTTCTACAGGAAATTGAGATGATGTTTGCAGAGCTGTCGCGTCGCCAGGATGTGCACGTCGTTGTTTTGACAGGAGGAGAGCGTTACTTCTCCGCGGGATTTGATCTGACTTATATCCGCACTTTGCAAAAAGCAAGCAACGAGGAATATACGGCGTTGTTTCACCGGGCTTATCGTTCCGTGATGTTTTGCGAGCAGCCGGTGATCTGTGCCGTCGGCGGACCGGCCATTGCCGGCGGATTTGATTTGACCATGATGTGTGATATTCGTTACGCGTCCGAGCGAGCAAGATTCGGTCAGCGTGAAATTGTTCTTTCTCTGAATCCCACCATAGATCCACTCTGGCGAATTGTCGGTTTGAGCAATGCCATGGAATCCGCCCTGACGGGTCGCATCTGGGACGCTCAGGAAGCCCTGCGCATGGGATATATCTCGAGAATTTTTCCGGAAGGCGAGCTCCTGAAGGAAGTCGGCGCCATTGCCCGTGAAATGGCCACGTATGATCGCGGCTGTCTCAAAGAAACCAAACAGCTGACACATCTGCTTTTAAACTCCAGCCTGGATCAGGCCATGCGCCAGCAGGAATGGCTTTTCCGGACTTACATAGGTTCACAAGATAATCATCAGCGTATCGATGATCTGCAGACCAAACTGGCGTCGATGCGCAGAAACAAGTAAACGTCGTTCATTGGATGCGATAAAGGTTGCGGGTATGCCCTGATAGATTTTTCAGAATCCGGTGTCTGTAAAGTCTGAAGGATATTTCGAGTAATAATGAGACTGCTTCCAACCCTTCTTATATCCCTGATTAATCTTATAGATGACAAACCAATTTTTAATATTTTTAATATTAAAAAATGATTTTAGTAATCTTAAATGATACACGGGAAAAGAATAAATTCTCTTCTTGATATAGTTGCTGGCGGTATAAATTAAATCCGGAGTTGATCCATTTAATTGATGAACAATGTATGAAAATCTATATTTATTCCAATCTGAAGGATAATTTGTAAAAAGAAGACGGTCTTCTTTCTTTAATTGCTCAATAAAATCAGTTCCCGGTAATGGCGTCAAAAAAGTAATCTGGAAAATATCAATGTCTGATTTAATCAAAAATTCAGCAAATTTTTGATAATATTCGGGCGTTTCATAATCGCTGCCAATAATAAATGCTCCCAAAACACCAATGCCGTATTTGTGAAAAGTATCTACAACTTTTTTGTAATTTTCTACGCCGACTTTTACATTCACGCCTTTTTTAAAATTAACAAGGGAGTCGGTGGTAATGGTTTCAAATCCGATAAACACAAACATGCAGCCGGCTTGCGCCGCTAACTTGATAATTTCTTCATCTTCCGCAACATTAATGGATGTTTGCATCCACCATTTTTTACGAACGCCCAGTTTAATCATGCCTCTGAAAAGTTCTTTGGCATGTTTATACGCTTCTTTTCCATATCCGATTAAATTATCATCCAGAAAAGTTATATAATCACCTTCTACCTCTTTAATTTCGTTTAATACATCGTCGGTGTTCCTTTGACGATATTGCTTCCCTAAATATCTTGAAACCGAACAAAAATTGCAATTTAAAGGACAGCCTCTTGATGTTTGAATGGTTTGCCAGAAATAATGGGGATGTAATAAATCTCGTCGCGGACCGATATGCGATTTTGTTAAATCAACAACTCCGCCATTGTATTTTGAGGAAAGAGAATTGTTTTCGAAATCCTGAATGACTTTCTTCCATACATTTTCCGCTTCACCAATGACAACGCTGTCTACAAAATTTAATGCCTCTTCGGGAAGCATGGATGCATGGATACCCCCAAGGACAACCTTAATGCCTTTCTCTTTGTAGATTGTTGCGATTTCATAGGCCCGGTTAATATTGCTTGTGAAGGCTGTAATGCCAACCAGATCGGCTTCTTCAAATTTGAAATCATCAAAATTTTCATCGACGATTTTGATTTGCCATTCCGGAGGTGTTAGAGACGCTACGTATGCAAGTCCTAAAGGGGGAAATGTCGTTGCTCGGCTTGATAGATAACCACTTTTGCGTCCCACAGGATTTATTAACAACAATTTTTTCATTTCATTTATATTTTGATCTGTGCCAACCATTTTTTCTACGCATACCACACTGTACAAAGTTTTGAAAATTAAAAAATAAAAATATTATTTTCATAAAAATAAATAACGATACGAGCAGGGTCATTAAAATTCCGAATCTGCCTTTTTCCGGTTTGCCGAAGCGGTTCCGATATGAGGAGGTATCTGTCTGCAATAGAGAAGCCGAGCGGGATAAATGCGGATCGAATTTCCCGTCTTCGGAGGCGCAGTTCCTTCGGATACCCCGCTGCTGGCGACGGGGGTGTGCATTTTTATTGTATTTCATTGACAGATAAAGTTATTTTCTATATAATTTCGCGCGAATTGAACTCTTTGTTAAAGAAATAATTTAGAAATGTCCGTGGGGAGTAGCTTGTTTGGATTCAACACCTCTTTATAACAGTCGCATAATTAATACATACATCCGATACATAAAAAAATGCTATGAACATGTAAATATTGATGAGCTTTATGAATATGCTCGGATGGAGCCATATGAAGTCGCTGATCAGAATCACTGGTTTACTCAGGAACAGATTAATCGTTTTCACGAAAAGCTGGCGGAAATTACCGGCGCGGCAAATATCGCCCGGGAAGCGGGACGGTATGCGACCTCTCCTGAAGCAAGCGGTGTCATGCGGCAATATGTTCTCGGAATGCTGAATCCGATTGAAGTGTATGAGCTTGTCAGGAAAGTCGCTCCTCAATTTTCAAGATCATCAACGTATGAATCAAAGAAAATAAATTCAGAAAAAATTGAAATAATCGTTACGCCGAACGAAGGCATTCAAGAACAACCGTTTCAGTGTGAGAATAGAATAGGTCAATTTGAATCAATCGGCCTTGCTTTCGGTAATACGCTTCCTAAAATTGACCATCCGGAATGCATATTTAAAGGAGGTCGATCCTGCCGTTACATCATTGAATGGGAAGATAATCGATTATATCTTTTGAAAAGAACAAGAAATATCATAGCGATCATACTGGCGATTGTCAGCATCATTCTGACGGTAATCTATC
>JAGVUJ010000241.1 GCA_019136325.1 Deltaproteobacteria bacterium | reverse complement strand
AATCGTTACATCGTCCGGTCCCGAAATCAAAGTGGGGTGTCGGTATGTTTTGAGAATTTTCCCCGTTCTGGTGTCCATGACATAGACCGCCTTGGGGTTAATGGCCGCAATGACCAGATGGTCGTTGTTGTCTATGGCGAGCCCGTTGGAGCCATAGATGGGCGCTGAACGTAAAACGGTTTCAACGGTAGGCGATGCCGCAAAACCAGGTAGCGTTGCCATACAAACAATCAAAAGAATTAGCGCCTTTAAGGAGAAAAGCACCCGGATCCGTCCATGACCGTTTTGCCAATTTAAAATCTTTAAATCACATCTCATTTCTCTTAACCTCCTTCATATGGTTTAAATAATAAAATCATGAATGACCACATGGATCATTCCCTAAACGGATAACGAATAAAGCTATACCGATGCCAATATGTGTATACCAGGTAAACCATAAGTGTAAAAAAAATCAGTCTTCCAAAATCATATCTGCATAGCGCTCAAGCTCAGAGAGCATTTTTGTGATGGTGGCAATCTCTTCCTTTGAAAGTCGATCGTAGTATCTTTTCAAAAGACCATTTCTTTTTTCGTGATACTGAAGATAACCTTTGTGCGCTTTTGTACCGTCAATGGTTAATCGAAGATGCACCTGTTTTCTATTCTTATGGCCATTGAAAGATTCCACCAGGCCTTTGGATTTTAACTTTTTGATCATCTTCGGAACAGCGCCCTTCGTTATTCCAAGAAATTTTGCCAGTTCCGTTACATTGATATCAGGATGCCGGCCGATTCCATGGATCATGTGAATTTCAGACGGGTAGAGTTTCTGCTTGATTCCGAAGGATTTGGGGACCCTTTCCGATGCCATATATTTACTCAGCACCCGGTAAAAAAGGTCGCCGACTTCCAAATATTCTTTTTTATCCTTCATGACCTATCGTTTACCAGGTAAACAAAAAAGAATCAACTTGTTTTTTTATTTGAACCGGAGCATATTTTCTATAATAAAGTTTCAGCATCATCCGCGACATAGTAGCAACACATATGCAACAGCTTCTCTGAGGGTAATATCTTATAACTAATTAATAATATAGATGATATGAGTTATTTTATCGTTTGGGTATAATTGGCATGCATATTGATTTTCTGACAATAGATTGGGAATTTTCTAAAGGCCATTATTTTTCCGGAAGAAAGGAGATGCGTGAGGGATGAAGCTGAAAGAGAAAGTCGCGCTGGTGACAGGCGGGGGAACCGGCATCGGCAAAGCCGTTGTCGAGATGCTGGTTCGCGAGGGAGCCAAAGTCGTGATTAATGGCGTCAATTTTATAAAATCCGAAGCCAATCAGTATGAAAGTAAAAATGTTGGTGGATTTACCGCGGCTGAACACCTTGCCGGTGAATTAAAGAATAATGGATACGACGCGATTGCCCTGGAAGCCGATATCACGGATGCCCAACAGATTGAGCAAATGGTTTCAAAAATCATCGAGGTGTATGGACGGTTGGATATCCTCGTACACGTAGCCGGCATCATTATACAGAAATTTGTAGTGGAGACCACAGAAGAGGAATGGGACAATATAGTCAACACCAACCTCAAGGGTACCTTCTTGATGAACAGAGCCGTCATTCCCCAAATGCAGGAACAGCAATTCGGCAGGATCGTGAATTTCTCTTCCATGGCCGGAAAAATTACCCCGATGGGGTTGTCGGCTTATGCCGCGTCAAAATGGGGCGTCCGGGGATTCACAGGGTGCCTTTCCAAGGAAGTTGCGCACGACAACATTACGGTGAATGCCATCTGTCCCGGCATTGTGGGAACACAGATGTGGACTTCGCTATCCACAACACTATCCATGCTTGGCGTGGGTGAAACACCCGACGAGGCCTATGCGAACTACGTTGCCGAGACGATCCCTCAGGGAGTGGCGCAGACGCCTGAAGATATCGCGGACGGTGTGCTGTATCTCATTACAGCTCCCCATGTTACCGGCATCGCTTTAAGCATTGACGGTGGAGTTACGAATTAATTTTCCGTTCAATAAAATACAAAAAGGAGGATTTATTATGGGATTTGCAAACGCTGAGGAAGTTTACAAGATTTTTGGCATGACGTTGGATAAGATGAAAAAAGAGAATGAGGCGTTGTATAATTCACTGGCCGGTGTTGATATGGTGCTCACACAGAAGCTCCCCAACCTGGATGCTACTATCACCCTGGAAATGAAGAATGGGATGATTAAGCCTACCTATGGCCCTACCGACATCAAACCCGATGCCATGACCACACAGAACGACGATATCTTCATCAAATTCTGGCAGGGCAAGCTCAACCTGATGATGGCCATGACCAAAGGGCAGGTGAAATCTTCAGGCGCGGTAACAAAAATGCTGAAATTACTGCCGAAGATTGGTCCGGTCTATAAATTATTTGCAGAAACGCTGAAGGAAGCGGGCCGGGCAGATCTCATCATTAAATGAGACGGGATGCGGCACATAGAAACGGATAAGCTTTTTATGTGGCCTCATTTCAAATCGAAACGCAGTGGAAGCGATTGGTGCCGGTTTCGACGGGCACGGACGGCATAAGTGTTTCCACCATCAGAAAGGAGTTATTCATGGCTAAAGACAAAGATACGTTACTTTCGATTTATGAGACGATGTATAAAATACGACGATTTGAGGAAAAGGCCTCCGAACTTTTTGCCGATTCCCTGATCCCGGGGTTTGTGCATCTCTACATTGGACAGGAAGCCGTTGCCACAGGCGTCTGTTCGAATCTTTCCGACAAAGACTTTATTGCGAGCACGCACCGGGGGCATGGACATGTGATTGCCAAAGGGGCGGATGTAAAACTGATGATGGCCGAGCTTTTCGGGAAGATAGACGGATGTTGTAAGGGCAGAGGCGGGTCCATGCACGTCGCCGATGTCGATAAAGGAATCCTGGGCGCCAATGGAATTGTCGGCGCCGGTCAGCCGCTTGCGACCGGGGCGGCGCTCGCCTGCCAGAAGAAAAAGACGGGTGGCGTCGCCATCTGTTTCTTCGGCGACGGCGCCAGCAATCGCGGCACCTTTCATGAATCCATCAACCTCGCAGCGCTGTGGAAATTGCCGGTCGTCTATGTCATCGAAAATAACTACTTCGGCGAGTTCTGCCCGATTGAAGAATCATGCAGTGTTCAGAACCTTTCCATCCGGTCTGCCGCTTACGGAATACCGGGTGTAACGGTGGACGGTAATGATGTCATCGCGGTTCGCGAAGCTGCGGGCAAGTTGATTGAGCGCGCCAGAAAAGGCGAGGGACCGTCAATTCTGGAATGCATGACCTGGAGGCACCACGGCCATTTTGAAGGCGACCCTGCGGACTATAAAACGCCGGAGCAGCAGGAGGAATGGCTGGCCAAGGATCCGATTCCGCGATTCCGGAGCCGCCTGATCGATCAAGAAAAGGTTGCGTCCAGTACCGTTGAGGAAATCGAAGAACGCGTCAATGCAATGATCGAAGCGGCTGTGGAGTTTGCGACAAACAGTCCGGATCCGGACCCATCGGATTTACTTGAAGCGGTATACGCATAAGGCAGAGGAGGAAAAGAAATGGAAGAGAGATCAATATGGTTTTCTCAAGCGATCAACGAAGCGCTTCAGCACGAGATGAGGCGTGACGAGAGTGTATATATGGCGGGCGAAGACATTGGTCCGGGAGGCGCTTTCGGGGTTACGAATGGTTTAATTGATGAATTCGGTCCTGAACGGATTATGGGCACCCCGATCAGTGAAACGGTCATTCTCGGACATGCGGTTGGCGCCGCGCTGGCGGGCATGAGGCCTGTGGTAGAAATCCTGTTTTCCGATTTTCTGTTCGTGTGCGGTGATGAGTTGATCAATCAGGCCGCAAAAATGCACTTCATGTTTGGAGGCAAGGCAAAAGTTCCAATCGTCGTGAGATGTCCTGCCGGAGCGGGGGTAAGAGCGGCAGCGCAGCATTCCCAATCCCCGGAATCCATGCTGATCAATTTCCCCGGATTCAAAATTGCCTATCCCTCCACGCCGAGAGATGCCAAGGGCCTTCTGATTTCGGCGATCCGGGATGATAATCCGGTCATTTTTTTTGAACACAAGATGCTTTACTGGATGATGGGAGATGTTCCTGAAGGTGAATTCACTGTCCCGTTTGGGAAGGCGGACATTCGGCGCGAAGGCAAGGACGTCACGCTGGTCTCCTGGGGGCAGATGGTCAACACCTGCGTGGAGGCGGCCGAGGCGCTTTCCGCCGATGGCATTGAAGCCGAGATCGTGGATCCCAGGACCCTGGTGCCGTTTGATAAGGAAGCGGTGCTGGCGTCGGTGAAGAAGACCGGCAAGGTGGTCATTGTACATGAAGCTCCGAAAACGGGCGGCTTTGGCGGAGAAATCGCCGCTATGATCGCTGAGGAGGGCTTCGATGATCTTGATGCGCCAGTCATGCGAGTAGGCGCGCCGTATATGCCGGTGCCTTTCTCACCGGTTCTGGAGGATGCCTACATCCCCAGTGCGGAAAAGATTATCAGTGCGGTGAAAAAGATATTTTAGATGAGGAGATACCGACCGCGGTAGCTGTACGCGATGACAAGATCAGGCAATATGTAAGGAGAATATCAATGGCGACACCAATAACCATGCCGAAACTGGGCCTGTCGATGAAGACGGGAACCATCAGCAAATGGATGAAAAACGAAGGGGACAAAGTCAAGAAAGGCGAATATCTCCTGGAAGTTACAACAGAAAAGATTACGAACAAAATTGAATCGAAAACGGACGGGATCCTGCTGAAAATTCTGGCCCCGAAAGGATCCGTGCTGCCGGTTGGCGCCTTGATCGGTGTGATCGGCGAAGCGGGTGAAGACATCGCGTCTGTCATCGCCGAAGCCGCAGCCAAAGCTCCCGCGACGGCCAAATCCGGCGCAGCCAAAACCGCAACCGGCGCGGCGCGGCCGGCGGTATCCGCCGAGGCGCTGGAAAAAATCAAGATATCGCCCGCGGCCCGCAAACTGGCGGAAGAAAGCGGCGTCGATTACTCGCAGATTACGGGAACGGGGCCTGAAGGGCGCATCACCCGGGAAGACGTGGAAAAAGCCGTAGCCGAAGGCGTCGGCCTTGCCGAAACAGAAGAGGCGGATGACCGTGAAACCGTGAAAGTGATTCCCTATGAAGGCATGCGACAGGCCATCGGCGAAAACATGGCCAAAAGCTACTCCTCGAATGCCAGAGTCACCCATCATGTTCGTGTGGATATGTCGGGCATTCTTGCGCTTCGCAAAAACATGAATGAAGGCAAAGATGAAAAGCACAAAATCTCCGTCACGGCCATCCTGACCAAGGCCGTGGCCCGGGCGCTGGAGCTGAATCCCTGCGTCAACGCCTCCTTCACGGGGACCGAGATCAAGGTGTGGAAAGACGTCAATATCGGAATGGCCGTGGCCTTGCCGGACGGGTTGATTGTTCCGGTGATCCGGAATGCGAATACCAAGCGGCTGTCCGAGGTGAATCGCGAGATTGTCGATCTGGCCAAACGCGCGCGCAAGAACAAGCTTACCGTGGATGAGATGGGCGGCGCGACCTTTACGATCACCAATCTCGGCGGTTACGGGTCTGTTGATAATTTTACGCCGATCATCAATCCTCCGGAAGTGGCCATTCTGGGTGTCGGCAGAACCACGGAACAGCCGGCGGTCGCCAACGGTCAGGTTGTGATTCGTCCGATAATGGGGCTTTCCCTGGTGTTTGATCACCGGGTGGTTGACGGCGCGCCGGCGGCCGAATGGCTCGCTTTGCTGATAGGCCTGATTGAAAACCCGACGTCGATATTTATATAACCGCCGGTGACAACAAAGCCGCGTTAACCGCGTCAAACAGATATTTCAGGAGGAAAAAAGTAATGGCAAAAGATCCCAACGAACTGCTGGAAGATATGAATAAAGGTTTTGGCGTCCTCAACGAAGATAGTCCCGAACTGATGGGCGCTTTCATCAAGATGGACCAGGCCGCCTATGTTGAAGGCGAACTGGAGCGAAAATACAAGGAACTGATCGGACTGGGTATCGCCCTGTACGCCCGCTGCGAGTATTGCATACCGATCCACGTTAAACAGGCCATCGATGAAGGCGCCACCCGCGAGGAAATCCTCGAAGCCTGTTCGGTCGCCGTGGCCTTCGGCGGTTCGCCCTCCATGGCCTATTTGTCAACGTCAGTGCTGAGAGCGCTGGAAGAATTTGAAAAATGATTCCAGCTTTCGAGACTGTGTCATCATGTCATTGCGAAGGAGCGAGCGACTGAATCAATCTCATAAGTAGCCAACTACATGGGATTGCCACGACGCCCGAGAGGCGTCTCGCAAAGACAATTGTCCATTTTAACTCAGTCTCTTCGACGGAATGACAAAGGTGGTTTCATGAAGAGGAACGGCTTTTTACTTTGCCCGGGGCTTCGGGAATACAGCGAGATGCTTGATTTGCAGAGGCGTCTGAATGAGGCCCGCAAGCGAAATGCCATTCCCGATACCGTCATTTTTCTGGAGCATTATCCCTGCATCACCATTGGC
>JAGVUJ010000278.1 GCA_019136325.1 Deltaproteobacteria bacterium | reverse complement strand
TTTAATAGCCTCATTTTTTGTCCCTCCTGCACTGTATCTTGTAGTTTGCCCTATTATATGCACAACATCTTGTATAAGGGAATGGTATTTTGCCATATTTGTGGTAAATTTTACACACTCGCATATGTGTCTATTTTGCCCCTGCCTGTGGATAGCGATGGAACATATTTGTCTATTTTGAGCATTTGCTGAACATTTATGTAACATGCATTAACTTATTGATATTAAAAACGTTATTCCCTGTTTGCCTATAATCACGGTTCATTTTTGTGCTATTTTAGCGGTTTTGTTTATTTTTGCCAATAAATCACTATCGCTTATATGTAATTGATTTACTTGATTAAATAATTTATTTTGCTTGATTTAATGAAATGGCATTGATGTTGCTCTGTATAATGGCAAATAAACGCAAGGAGGCAACAAAATGAAATACTACATAGGGCATTTAAGAGGTGGCAAACTTCAGGCTTTCCAATCTAATAAATTGCCAACACACGAAAGCCACGGCAAATTATATTATGCAGTTACCGGCCCGTTTAAAACTAAACGCGCTGCATTATGGGCGGAAAAATACGGTTATAATAATCCGCATTTCCAGACTATTGATGACGCGGAAAGATTATCAAAATAACCATTAACTCACCGGCTGTGCTATCGGCTCGACGGGCGGAAAGGTAAGAAAATGGAAACATATTTGGAAATGAAAGACAGACACCAGAAAGAAGTTGAAGCATTCCCAATGGCATTCGCCTTTAACAATGAGCAGTTCAAAGAGGGGATGGAAAAGCTAGGATTCGACGTAAAGGACACCTCGAAGATTTGCAGCACAGGCGGCGGCGGATTCATCAGAAAATCGGATGCTGACGCTTTCGGCGCCATGTTTGACCGGATTCACGCTGAAGAAGCTGAAGCACGAAAAAACGACGATTATTTGTTTCAGATGTTTTCTTATGAGTTAAGCAATCACGAATACTGCTACACTTGGGATTTGACCGACACGCTCCGAAGCCTCGGATTGACGCTTGAAGAGGTTAGAGCCAATGCCCAGATGAACAACGCTCTTTGCCGGGCGATTGACGAAGCCAGACAGGAGGTTGCATAAATGGAAATCACCCTTTCACAGAAAAAATGCGTCCGGTGCGGTCACAGGTGGTTTCCCAAATTGGACAAGGAAGGGAAATCGAAGCGCCCTTCCGTTTGCCCTGCGTGCCACAGCAAAGCATGGGATCGCCGGGAAAATTTGCGGATCGGGCGGCCACGTGGAACAAAAAACAGACAATATATGGAGGGAAAGCAATGAATAACACCCTAAAAACCGCATTATTTGACAAATACGACAGCGGGAATGACAAAATTACATATACAAAAGGGCAATGGAAAATCAAACACGAAGTGCCGGGTATTCCCAAAACCCGCAAACATCATGAAATTTATTTGATTAGCGATGGGTGGTGTATTGGATGGGTAAATTGTGGCCATCATTGGTATAAAGAAAAACAAGCTATTGCCAATGCCGCCCTGATCGCCGCGGCGCCGGAACTTCTGGACGCGCTAAAAAAACTTGTCGGCTGGTATGACTGTTTTCAGCTAAAAGAAGGCGAAGCGGATTTGCCGGTTATCGTAAAATCCCGTGCCGCCATTGCCAAAGCGGAAAATACAACTTGTTGACAACTTAAGCTAAAACAGGAGGGGAAAATTATGAAAAGCAACGATCAAGTCAGAGTAAGCCGCGAGAACGGGAAAAAGGGAGGGAGGCCGACCGAGAAAAAAACATACTGGATTTTATCGGGTGAAGGAGAAGAAGGCACATGGGGAAAACACATTGCCACGTTGACCGGAATTAAGCGGATCGCAACAAAAGAGCGTTGCGGAGGCGACCGATGGGCAAGAATTTGGGAAGAAATCCCAGAAACCGAAACCACCGAAGCACACATATGCGACATCGATAATGGTGATATGCGCGATGTACCAGATGAGGATTAACCACCACAGGCCGGGGCCGCCAACCCCGGCCCGCGCCGCAATCGCATCAACAGAAGGGAGGGAATGAAAATGAAATATTCAGAACGATTCGCAGCAATGAATATTTGTAAGGAAAAGTAGCATCTTTTTCTTACAAAAAACAAGCTCATCTTAACGATTCGGGGGCTGCCGAAACAGCCCCCTTCCCTTTGCCTAAAACGGCGTTGAGTCCGAAAAATCCTTGCCTGAAATCTGCTTTAATGCCGCTACTAAAACGGCACATCTTCTTGCTTTGGTTCACCTTGCGGTGTGGATTCCTGC
Source organism: Deltaproteobacteria bacterium (assembly GCA_019136325.1). Next base: position 4,287 of record JAGVUJ010000278.1, on the reverse strand, counting down.
TTTTTGCCTTCCAACATCTTCATTTCATCGGCAATAACTTCCGTTGTGTATCGCTTAACTCCGCTTTTATCTTCCCAGGATCGGGTTTTAAGTTTTCCCTCGATGAACACTAAAGAGCCTTTTTTCAAGTAGTTACCGCAAATTTCAGCGAGTTTCCCGAAGACGACAACATTATGCCATTCCGTATTCTGGACTTTTGCGCCTGATTTGTCCTTGTAACTTTCATCCGTCGCCAATGAAAAATTAGCAACGGGATTTCCGTTTTGCATATACTTAATTTCCGGGTCTTTCCCTAACCGCCCCACTAAAATCACTTTGTTGACCATGTTCCCTCCCTTTTAGCTGATAAGCGTTTTATTTTCTACAAACGATTTTCTTTTCGCCAGTGCCCTGTGCGTCGAATACTCAATTAAAAATCAAAAATCATATAAAAACCCCTTGAAAACTGCCCCTCTGTGAGCAAATCTTGCCGATGTTCGGGTTGCCCTTGTTTTTTATCGCCGGATTTTTCCCAAAGCGATAAATATGGCACGGACAATCTGCCGTTTCGCACTCGTCAACCAGTTTTCGGCTCCCTCCCATGCAATAGAGGCAGTTTTTCCGAAACACCTTGACGCTGATCCGCTTTAAACGGTGCGGATAGATCGGACAGGCCCCACAACCTGCCTCATTTCCCCCGCAATTTCTGACCTTTTCTGTATTAAAAACGGGGATGTTGAGGCATTGTTTGCAGTATTCGCGCATTGATTCTTTGGGAGTCATGCCGCCTCCGGTTCATCTGGCCCGAAAGCTGCAATCAGTTTTTCGGCGTAGTCGATTATTTTTCGCATATCTTTTACGCTGATAGGCTCCTCGTCGTTTCGGTTTCTGAATGCGTATTTCATGATTGAGCAAAGCGCAAAACTCCGCAGCATCCCGCCGGCACGATATAAATCAATCGGCTCAATTCCCCCGGTCTTGTAGTGGTCGCTCCCTTGTTTCTTCAACTCAACCCAGTTAGTGCAATTTTTCATGCTCTCCCCCTTTGATTTCTGGAACTAAATTTTTATTGTTGTGCTTGCTGTAATAAATTCCGAAATGCTCCATGATAAACCAGAGCAGACCTTTCATCGTTTCAAGTTCTGCATCCTCGTTTTCCAGGATTTCAAATACCACAGTTCGCAGGAATTTCCCGCCGTCGTCGTTTTCGTCAATAAACCTCGCAATGTATCCGTTGCTGATTTTCTCAACGTGCAAATCCCATTTGTCCATGATTCCCCCTCGGTGATAAAAGGTTAGTTATGCTACCCATTTCATCGGATTGTTCCCGTACCGGCACAATTAAGCCGGTGCTTTTGTGTCACGTCCTTGTGCCAATTCCGCAAAATAATCACAACATTCCTTTGCTATGTCATCCCATGATGTGGCTTTATTGTTACAGTCCATCATTAAGCGCCTGCCTAACCCATCAACGTGCTTCCGGTAATCAAGCGCCATGATAGGCACAACCTCGTCGGCACGGATTAAACACCTCATGTTTCGCCGCCCGTTTTGGACATACCAAATTCCGTCAACCGGGAAACCCTCCCACTGGTAGCCCAACGGAACATATTTCCGGCCAACCTTCTTATAAACCTCATTTTCTCGTGTGTTTTTCGTTTTCATTATCCACCTCGTAAAATATTGACTGTTCCATACATTTTGTTTCTGTACCGCTACGCTTGAGATACCAGCTTCCACCGTCAACGGACAACCCGCCACATTTACACGTTACGAAATCATGCAGGTGTTTAGACATTATTAACTCGCCGCATTGCAAACATTGGGCTTTGTTTTCAAATATATCGCCAACGCTATATTTGCGGCGCTCGGCCTTTGGTGTGCCTTGCGGACATAGTTCTTGATAATTCATAACCCCTCCCTTGCTATCGCTTTAAAAATCTGCTTTGCGTCAACCGGGTAATAATCCCAAACGTCAACCCCGATATTCACCAAAAGCCCCTGTTCAGTTTTCTTGAACTTCCATTTTTCATGAACATGGCCGACAAAAGCCTTTTCAATTCCCAGTTTCGGCATTAATTCAATCGCGTCCTCTGGCTTGTGGGTCAATAGAACCGCCTGCTTATACAGAAACATAACGATTGACTTGACCGGCGTGTTGCAGCCGTTTTTGCGGTCGTGGTTTCCGACCACAAACACATGATGCCCGTTTAATTGCCTAACAAGCTCGCGTTTGTTCGGCCCGTTGTTAGTCAGTTTGAAATCCCCAAGATGAAAAACAAGGTCGCCTTCCTTTACCCTGGAATTGTGGCGCTTGATTAGTTCGGCGTTCATGTGTTCAACGTTCCGGAATGGCCGAAACACGAATTTAGTGATTATATTCGCGTGGTTATAATGCTCGTCGGATGTGAGCCAGTTCATTTTTTTATCCTGAAAATATTTAGTAGTTCATCAATGTCCCCAAACGGGTGCGATTGCACCTCTTCCGGTTGCGAATCATCACACTTCGGGCAGGTGGCCTGAATCGTCCATAACGTCCCTTTTGCCTGTTTAACAGCCGGAGAGTTAACGTGCAAAACAGCGATAGACTCCACGTAGGCCGTGATTTTCCCGCAAAATTGGCAATGCACAGGAATCAACATATTTTCTCCAAAATTCGCTCGGTTAAATATCCCATGTAATAAGCGTAAGCCTCTTCGGTTTCCTCTATGTGTTTCAGGCATCTGATCCGCATGATGGACGAAACAAGATGCAGTAATTCGTGATTGAACTGCCCTATGCCAGAAGGCGAGTTTTCAAATGCGTCAAATACGAGAAAGTGGTGCGTCCATCCTTTGTCCGGCTCTGAAAGTTGGTAGTGAAAAGCGCCATAAGTCGCATCGTGTTCGTAGGCGTATTTATATTTTCGTTTGAAGAATTTAATTAAATCCTCCGGTGTGCATTTCGGGATTACATAAATATCGGCGTTGTAGATGTCGTCCTTGATGGGATAGACTTTCATATCAAAAACCTCTCCAAGTTGACGATTTCCCCATTGTCCACGATGATTTTCACAAACCCCAATTCAACAGGCGCGTAGTTCTGCGCGTAATCGTCATACCCATCAAGCCTTGACTTCCGCGCCGATCCGCAACAGGCATACCATCTCTGATCCGGCTGTATGTAGCCAATGTCGGTTTTGCCTCTCAAGTATTCCTGTTTGACGGTTGAAGGACTGTCCACGAAGTAAAGCCGCTGCGCTGGGGGAACAATGCCAATCCAGTGAGCGTGGCCGCACAACATAATCGCAGCGTCGCCCATTTGCTCCTGAAGGTACAATTTCAGCGCGGCTTTCTTATTTGCTTCTCTTTGTTCGTAGTCCTTTGCGTTTGAAGTGAATATCCGCGCCCCGTGCATGGCAAAGATATTGAACATCGGCCGGCCTTTGTTCTCCAAAATTATACGGCAGGATTCTGTCCCGTATGGAGCGCCCAACTCTTTGCAGATAATGTCCCTGACAAGGTTTCCGAAGCGCGAAAGTTTGCGCTCATGGTTTCCGATTAACCCGGCGATAATCTTGCCCCGGATTGGTTTGAACAATTCCACTGCGTCTTGCGCTTGCAGCATGGGGATCGGTTGTTCCATATTCCTTTTGTCATCCGGTGGGGACTGGTAGCGTTTGTCGTCTGTGCAGACAGCTTCAATCCAATCCCCCAAGTGGATAAAAAACCTGTGTTTCGCGGAAGCCACAAAATCAACAGCGTGTTTAATCCCTGATCTGTGCGTCATAACTGAACCGATATGTGTGCAGCTTCCAGCTAAAATCTCAAAACTCTTTGGCAAGTCTTTGACAATTCTTTGCATAGGTTAATTCCCCCTTTTGCGTCCCTGAACAATTCACGCAGGTCTTGTTCTCGGAATCTATCAGCGGCGACCCGCACATCGAACAGCGCCTTTCTTCTACCCATCGTTTCTTGATTATCCTGATTCTCTCCAAACATATCTCTGTGTGCCTTTTGTAATATCGCTTGCGCCTGTTGCGCCATAATTCCCGTTGGTGTTCGGAAGCCATCAGCACCCCTCGTATTCTTTCGGCCTTGCGCCCCGAAGTTTCTCGATTTCGGCCTGTAGCTCACCGATGCGCTGGTTCTGGTGGTGAATGTAGTCCAGAAAGAACTCCGTCAACGCCTCATAAGCCTCAATAATTGCGTGGTTTAATTCGTCAAGTTCTGCTTGGTTCACTGGTTTCCTCCATCACCCTTCCTCCCATTCCGTTTCTATGGTGACTTCGTAATTGTCCGCATGGCCGTTAAAGTAGTTCATAACCGT
>JAGVUJ010000324.1 GCA_019136325.1 Deltaproteobacteria bacterium | reverse complement strand
GGCAAGTGAAATGACAACCCAGGTCAGGGCAATGCGCCGGGAAAAGACAAGTTTCTTTTCATCGCCGATGGCCATAAATCGCAAAAGGATGTGGGGCATGCCGAAGTAACCCAAACCCCAGGCCATGGTGGAAATAATCGTGACAAGGCTGTAATCCGCCGCCATCCTGGTTGCGGCATCATGGGATAAGATCATGCTGAGATACCCGGGAAGCGCGGCGCCGAAAATCAAAATAGCCAGCAGGGCTATGCTCATGATGATGCCCTGTATCAGATCAGTCGCGCTTTCGGCCAGAAATCCTCCGATCGCCGTATAGACGACAACAACGACCGCGCCGAGAACCATGGCGATCGTGTAATCCATACCGAACAGACTGTTGAAGAGTTTTCCGCAGGAGGCAAAGCCGGCCGCCGTGTAGGGAATGAAAAAAATGAGAATCACGAGAGCCGATATCCAGGTCAGAAGTTTTCGGGAATCGTGATAGCGGTTGGAGAAGAATTCCGGCAGGGTAATGGCGTTTCCCGCGACAATTGAATAGCGGCGCAGTCGCCTGGAAACCACCAGCCAGTTGACATAGGTGCCGATGGCCAGACCGATCGCCGTCCAGCCGGCGTCCGCGACACCGGACAGGTAGGCCACGCCGGGAAGCCCCATCAAAAGCCAGCTGCTCATGTCCGATGCTTCGGCGCTCATGGCGGTGACGACGGGACCGAGCTTTCTGCCGCCGAGGTAAAAGTCGCCGACCTGATCATTGCGTTTGGCGTAGATAAAACCGATAATGATGACCAGAGCCATATAGGCGGCGATGGCAATCATCATGAAGGTGTTGGCGGATTCCATAGGGATCTTCTATAAAACCTTTAAGCAATTTGTCATTGCGGAAACGCTCTCGCCGCTTTGCTCATCAACACAACATTGTGTTACCATTTTCCGTATTGACGGGAATGACATCCGGTCGTTTCATACCATTGTTTCAATGAGACGTAAATACGGATCTCTGATATTCGGCTGGCGGATTTATTCCTGGAGGAAGTGTTTGTTGATCAATATGCCTAAAGCGGATTTGGGTTTCTCGTTCTTTTTTCTCCATAAGATGTAATCTTCAAGCATCTGAACCGTATAAACCGGCGCGTTGATGAACTCCACTCCGGTTTCATAATACTTGTTTTCATGGATGATGTTAACCCATCTTACTTTACCGACAGCATTGATCTTCTCTTTTAACGTTTTTAATGTGAATTTTATATTCAGGAGCGTGCCCACGGGCAGAAAGATATTGGTTTGAATGCTGACACCGGTAGCGGAAAAATCTCTGATGTAGTTATACATGATTTTTTCTTTGGGAAGGTTTTTCCCGCCGGAGATGACAGTCACGATAACATCAACTCCCTCTTCCAGTCGTGGAGCTACTCTTTTTTCGATCATAAAGATTCACGGCCTCTTCCTGTTTCAGGACAAATTGATTTGAGTCTGTCTGCTACTTCTCTTTTTCCGCTTTCTGTTCCTTCATTTGATGAAGTCTTGCCTTCGCTTCCTCGTGTCCCTGCTCAGCCGCTTCGCTGTACCAGACCTCAGCCGATGCACGATCTTTTTTAACGCCTTTACCTTCTTCCAGGATCATGCCGATTCTGAACTGCGCGTCCGCAATGCCCTGTTCCGCAGATTTTAAAAACCACCTTGCCGCTTCGGAATAGTCCTGCAATCCCCGGCTGAACATCAGCGCCAGATGATACTGGGCCTCGGCGTGTCCCTGTTCGGCGGCTTTGAGATACCATCGCGTTGCCTTGGCTTCGTCTATTGAAACGTTTTTGCCTTCCTCATAGATCTGCGCAATATGAAATTGTGCGGAGGCGATTCCTTTTTCGGCCGCTTTAAGACACCATTTGATGGTCTTCGCGTCGTCCTGCAAAATCCCCCTGCCGTTTTTATACATCATATTCAGATTTATTCTGGCCTCGGCATTGCCCTGGTCTGTCGCTTTGAGATACCATTTGATGGCTTCAGCGTCATCCTGCTGAACGCCTTTCCCTTCCTGGTACATCATGCCCAGCCTGTTCTGCGCCTCGGCAAGTCCCTTTTCGGCATTTTTTTTGATCGCCGCAATTTCCTCTTCTGAAAGATCCCGGTCCGGTTCCTGTTCCGACTCCATTTCAAGAAATATATCCGTATCATCCGTCAGCGGTTCTTCATGACGGCGGATCACTTCAGCTGTTTCCCGCGGAATCTCTTTTTCCAAATCTTCGACGGCCGCTTCAACTTCTATTTCAGGAATTTCTGTTGTCGGTTCGAGCTTCAATTCGATATCGGGTTTTTGTTCCACAATCTCCGGTTCCGGCGGTTTGAGGCTGTCTTCTGTTGTGTCCGGTGTAAAATCTTTTTCCAGTTTCAAATCAACGCCGATCTCTGCGTCTGCGCTGTCCGATGCTTCAGGCTCGTCGATTTCCTCCGCACTGCCTGACGGAACGTCTGATTCCGCATCCAAATCTTTTTCGGCCGTTTCAACTTCTATTTCAGGAATTTCTGTTTTTGGTTCCAGCTTCAATTCGACATCGGGTTTTTGATCCGCAGTTTCCGGCGCTGCAATCTTGCCGATATTCTCAGCATTGCCCAGCGGCGTATCGGATATCAAACCCAGATTAAATTTGGCGTCATCATTACCCTGTTCAGCGGCCTTGAGATACCATTTGATGGCTTCCGCCTGGTAAAGCAAACCGAGATTATTCTGAGCATCGGCATGACCCTGTTCGGCAGCTTGGAGATACCATTTGATGGCCTCGGCATCATCCTGCGGCACACCTTTGCCCTCCTTGAACATCATACCCAGATTGTACCGGGCATCGGCATGACCCTGCTCGGCAGCCTTCATATACCACCGAATGGCTTCAGAATTATCTTTCGAGACGCCCTTGCCTTTCTGATACATCATGCCCAGATTGAATTGAGCATCGGCGTGATCCTGATCGGCGGCTTTGCGATACCATCCGGCGGCTTCGGCATCATCTCTGGGGACGCCCTTGCCTTTGTGGTAGATCATGCCCAGATTGAACTGGGCTTCGGCATGATCCTGATCAGCGGCTTTGCGATACCACTGGACGGCTTCGGCATCATTCTGCGGAACACCCTTCCCGTTCTGGTACATCATGCCCAGAAGAGTTTGGGCAACAGCGTCACTCGCTTCTTCCAGCATTTTATATAAATTATATTCTATTTTATTATGCATATTAAAACCACTTCATGTTTCTATACCCTAAAAATCGATAAAATTCCATATCCTCTGTTCAACAAGATCATTTCGATTTTTGATTCATCCGCAGTATGATCTCATACGCGCACGACGGCCGCAAGAAGCGGCACAATGCTTTTGCACAATTTTTTTATCCGGAATTATGCTAAAAATTCAAGCACATGTGACCGTAGATTTTCCATCCATTATATATGCTTGACAACTTTGGTCAAAATAAACTAATGACTACAGGTCAATTCATTTGGAGAAATTATGCTGAAAATAATTCAACAGGCCGTTGAGAACGGACAAAAGACGCTGTCGGAATACGAATCAAGGCTGGTGATCGAATCAGCCGGAGTTTTTGTATCGGCGGCGGAACTGGCGAAAACCAGAGAAGAAGCAATCGAGGCAGCCGAAAGAATGGGGTTTCCCGTCGTGTTGAAGGGATGTTCCGCCGAACTCGCTCACAAAACGGAAGCGGGCATGGTGGTGCTGAATATTAACAGTCCCGAACAGGTCGCGCGGGTATTTGACGAACTCACCGGCAAGGTGAAAAACCTTGACGGTATTCTGGTTGAAAAAATGGTTCGTGGAAACCGTGAATTCGTTATCGGACTGACGCGTGATTCGAGTTTCGGTCCTTGCGTCATGTTCGGACTGGGCGGAATTTTTACCGAAGCGCTCAAAGACGTGACTTTCCGCGTGGCGCCGCTGACGCGTGAAGACGCTCTCGAAATGATCGACGAGATCAAGACCAAAAAATTGCTCGGTGAATTCCGGGGCAGCCCAGCGGTGGATCGTGAAGCGCTGGCCAAGGCGCTTGTCGGCGTGGGAGACCTGGGCGTCCGGTACGATGCCATTGCCGAGATCGACATCAACCCGCTGATTGTCTGCGGAGACAAACCCGTCGCTGTCGATGCGCTGGTCGTGCTGAAGTAGCCGGTTGTTTCGCCTGTGGTGTCACTGCAATTTCAGGTGATCATTTTCAAAGATCACGCGTTATTCCCGGAACATGGATCTTTCCCTTCGGTCGCAACGGCAAGCTGTGTCTTGATTCCTTCGCGGAAATGACAGAAAAGAGGACGTTATAATGTTAGATTATTTTTTCAATCCGAAGAGTGTCGCGATTATTGGAGCGTCGAGCAATATCAATAAAGGCGGCTATTCCATTATAAAAAATATCACGGCCGGATTTCGCGGAAAAATTTATCCGGTCAATAAAAGTTACAAGGAAATCCTGGGCATCCCCTGTTATCCCGACATCGCATCGATTCCGGATAATTTCGATCTCGCAATTTATTTCATCCCATCGAAAGAATTGCCGGAAACGGTGAAGGAATGCGCAAAAAAAGGCGTCAAGGGCATTATCATCGAATCGGGCGGATTCAATGAAGCAGGAGAAGAAGGCGCGAGGCTGCAAAAACTTGCTTTGGAAAACGCAGCAAAAGCGGGCATCCGGTTGTGGGGCCCGAACTGCATGGGTTTCATCGACGGCAACAGAACGTATGTTTTCTCATTCATCAACTCGCTGGTCTGGCCGGATGTTCTCCGCGGCGGCAACGTCGGTATGATTGTTCAAAGCGGGATGCTCTCCGCCGGATTTCTACTGCACGCGCTGCAGGAAGGCGTCATGGGCGTGAGCAAGGTCTGCTCCATCGGCAATAAATGCGACATTGACGAGAGCGATATTCTTGAATACATGATCAACGACAGGGAAACGGACGTCATCGCCTGTTATCTGGAATCGATTGTGGACGGCAGAAGATTCCTGAATCTCGCGAAACAAACAGACAAGCCTGTGATCGTGCTCATGGGGGGAAGAAGCGCCGAAGGAGCCAAAGCGGCGCAAAGTCATACGGCCAGCCTTTCCGGAAACTATAAGATCGCCAGCGGCGCGTTCAAACAGGCAGGCATCATCGAAGTATTTGATCCGGCCGAGCTGACCGATATGGCGCGCGCCTTCGGCAAGCACATGACCTTTTACCCTCATCCCGGAAAAGGAACGGCGATTCTCACGTTCTCCGGAGGAGCGGGGACCGTTACCACCGACCTGATGGAAGATTGCGGTCTGCCGCTGGCAAAACTTTCTCCGGAAACGCTGGCATCCGTTGCGGAATTGTTCCCGCCGTGGAACAAGCCCGACCATCCTCTCGATCTGTGGATTGCCATTGAGCGTCACGGTTTTGAAACCGTATTCAGAAATTCTCTTACCGCGGTCATCAACGATCCGGCGGTGGATTCGATTATCTTTCACAGTTATGCCACACCGCTCATCGGACAGGCATTTTTCGATGAACTGGCGGCGCTGATCAGAAAACATAAAAAACCGGCGGTGTTGTGGGTGGAGGGAAGAAAGGATTTTGCCCAGCATTTGAGAGGCATTGCGGAAAATGCCGGACTTCCCGCGTATCGTGAAATGAACAGATGCGTAACCGTTCTCAAGGGAATGAAACAGCATTACACCAAGAAACCGATGACGTAAGAATGTACGGATCCACCTGGCTTTGCACGTGGATGTTCGACGAACGCTTTCATCGCACACGCTTTTAGCACATTTCACCAGCAGATTATTATGACACGCATACCCTATTATAAACCGGCGGACACCGAAAGGGAAAAAATCCAGTTGCAGGGAGAAGCGCCCTTCAACCTGAATATTTTTAAAATCATCACGCATGCCCCGCTGGGCATTGCCCGTCAATTCATCGGCCTGCCCGGGGCGGTGCTCTTTGCCGGCAGGCTCGATCCGATTTTAAGAGAAATGGTTATCACCCGCGCCGGGATTCTGTGTCATTCGGAATATGAAGTGCACCAGCACCGCAAACTTTGCAAACGTGTCGGCATGCCGGAAGAAAAAATCAAAGCGCTGGATATCGGATCGTCATCGCCCGTGTTCTCCGATATCGAAAAAAGGGTGCTCCAGTTTACCGAAGAAACGGTTTTACAGCACAAGGTCAGCGCGGAAACTTTTGCCGCGGTCGGCAAGTATTTTTCTCACGACGTGCTGGTGGAACTGGCCATTGCGGCGGGCTGCTACATGATGGTGAGCATTTTTCTCAACACATTCGAAGTGGATATCGAAGAAAAAGACGCTCCGTTATAACGCTCTTGAGACCGGATTGCCATGCCCTGAAATGATCGCTTCAGGTGCGGGCGTCTTTGGCCCGCATCAGGGACAATATCCCTTGCTCTTTGCCTTTTCCAGCAGTTCGCATTTCCCTAATTCACAGACCTTTTCCGCGTCGGGACATCCGAGTTCTTTCTTACCGTGATCGAAGTGAACATTGGCTCTATTATAATAGGCATCAACATAATTGGGACTGATGCGAATGGCTTCGCTGTAATCTTCTATGGCCTGCTGATACCGGTTGAGAGCGAGATTCGCAGCGCCCCTGTTGTTGTAAGAAATAGAACTATCCGGTTTCAGGCGAATGGCCTCACCATAGTCTTCTATCGCCTGTTCATGTTTTTCAAGCCTGCTGAAGGCAAGACCTCTGTTATTGTAGCCATGAACGGATTCCGGTTGCAGACGAATGGATTCGTTGTAATCGTCAATCGCCATTTGGTACTGACCGGTCTCGCTATAGGCATTCCCCCGATTGTTGTAGGC
>JAGVUJ010000051.1 GCA_019136325.1 Deltaproteobacteria bacterium | reverse complement strand
GCCAATACGCAATATCAATTTTGGATACAGGACGACGGTGCGGAAGAAATTCAAAGCGATAAGTTTTTCATTCAAAAACTGAACTACATCCATGACAATCCGGTGCGCGCGGGAGTGGTCACCGATGCTTGCGGCTATGTTTGGAGTTCGGCAAGGCTTTATGAAAAAGATGATTTCAGTTTGATTGATCGAATTTGAGTTGTGTTTGAAGGTCGAGTCGAAAAGACTCGACCTAACGGTGGGTGGGGGATTTGAGCTGGTTTTGAGGTCGAGTCGAAAAGACTCGACCCAATGGTTTGTTTATTGTTTTGCGTTTTGCCGCAGAACAGCGCCGACCGGCGCTTCTTTTGCCACGGGCAGATAAATTCGCTGATCGTTATGGGCTTCTGTCTGCGATTGTCCGTTTTCATCCATTAAAATACGCGTGTCGATTGAAACCGTCTCATCGGGCAGGATCAACTCGATTGGGCTTCCGGCAACGATACGATTGCGGACGCCGATCAGCATTCTTTTTTGGGCGGCATCATACTGCAATACGATTCCAGCCGGTTCGTGGGTCTGAGCATATTTGATGTCGGGATTCGTTTCGTTGATTTTTTCTTCGGCGAAAGCAAAGCCTGTCGTATAACCGCGGTTGGAAACGGTTCGCAGTTCTTCCAGCCATTCCGGCCGGCAGCGGTATTTGCCTTTGTCCCGCTGCAGGGCATCCAGGGCTTGCCGGTATGCGCGTGTAACAATGGCAACATAATAGGCCGATTTCATCCGGCCCTCGATTTTCAGGCTGGTCACACCGGCGGCCAGAACGTCGGGCAGATGTTCGATCAGACATAAATCTTTGGAACTGAGCAGATAACTGTAGCGGTCATCTTCTTCCAGAATCAGCGGATCGTCCGGCCTTGTGGATTCGTGAAGCCGGTATTCCCAGCGGCACGGCTGGGAGCAGTCGCCTTCGTTGGCGCTCCGGCGGTTGCGGAAGGCGGAAAGGTAACAGCGTCCGGAGTAGGCCATGCACATCGCGCCGTGAACGAAAATTTCCAGCTCCATGTCGGGAACGGCGGCGGCGATTTCCCCGATTTCCTTTAAATTTAATTCCCGCGCCAGAATGATGCGGCGCACGCCCTGATCTTTCCAGAAATTCACCGCTTCGATGTTGGTGGTGTTGGCCTGTGTGCTCAGATGAATTGGCAACTGCGGCGCCGCATGACGGGCAAGCTTCAGCATGCCCGGCTCGCTGACAATCAGCGCGTCAATGCCGGTTGCGGCCAGTTCGGGAATTATTTTTACCGCTCTGGTCAGATCGGCATTCCGGGCAAATGTATTGGCCGCCGCATAAACCTTCACACCTTTCTGATGAGCTTCCTTTACACCTGTTGCCAAATCGTTCATGGACATTTCGGATGAACTGGCCCGCAGGCTCAGGCCTTCCACACCGACATAAACGGCATCGGCTCCGTAAAGCAGGGCCGTTTTCAGTTTTTCCAGATTCCCCGCAGGAATTAATAATTCTGTTTTGAACATTTTTATTCCTTAAAAAGATTATATCCGGAATCCTAGCAAAAAAATTAATCGGAAACAAATAAAGTATCTACCGAAACCATAAACCGCCAGGGAACTTTTTCGGGGAAAATATTTTTTGCTCTTCCCGGAGGTGAAATACTCGAATTGGCGGTTCTCCATTCGGACAACTCGTCAATTTTAAAGTTGTTTCAGTAATTCTTGCTTTTCCATTCTGTTTTTTTATGCTACGTGAAAACGCGAATGGAATATGAGATTTATTTCTGAATAGGAATAGACCCGTTAAAACGAAAAAGAGTTGTTTTGCACATGCATGGATTTGTTTTTTACCCATTATTTCTATATAGTCCATCAATGATAATTTTATTTAAAAATTCTGAAACGCTAGGATCGTGCTGATGATGCAAACAGAATTGTTGGAATCCGGCTTGCCTGTCCGTAAAATTTCCGTTGTTTGGTTATGCCGGAATAGTCAGAATTATCTCCCCTATTTGTTTGATACGCTGGCCAAAATCGAGAAGGCATACCGGTGTGAATTCGAGTATTTTATCGCTGAAAACGGATCCACCGATAATACCTGTAAACTTTTAAGTGATTTTTTGTATTCGAGAGAAGGCAAAATGATTACATCGGGCAACACAGCGAAGCTGGATCAGTTGTCCAGAATCGAACGCATCGCCAGACTCAGAAATATGCTGCTGGACAGTATTCGTCCTTTAACGTCCGACTGGGTGCTGCTGTTGGATATGGACATCTATTTTGAATACGGTGTTTTAGCCGATCTGTTTGCTCTGTCACCGTCGGACAGAAAGATCGGAATGCTTTGCGCCTACGGGACGGAAGGTTTTCCCAGTTCAGATGGGACGGGATGGCGGACGCAGTTTCACTATTACGACACGTACGCATTCCTGACGGACGATAATCATTTGCATTGGCCCAGTTGTGTTTTTGAAAAATGCGAGAAGTGCTCATCTCAAATTCCGGATGTGCCGAGAATTAAAACGACGGGAACGGTGGAGGTCCACAGCGCTTTCGGCGGCTTGGCCCTGATTAACAGTCACGCGTTAAATAATGCTCAGGTCAGATGGGGAACGGCCCCGCTTTCAGAAAATGCCGATATCACATGGGAAGGCATTCCCCAGGGAGAAATGTTGTTGTGTGAGCATATTTATTTTTGTAAGATGCTGCGGCAAACAAGCGGTCTGTCCGTCGCCGTCGCTTGTGATGTGCCCGTGTACTGGGATTTCAGTTCATTTCAACCCTGACGATTATCCCGGCTGTGTTATGACACCATTGGAACCGGTCAGACGATGTCTCCGATGGAAACCCTGACGTTGACAAATTCATGATGGATTCATACTGATAAATGCAATGATACCGAAAATCGTTCATCAAACGTGGAAATCGAAAGACCTGCCGTTGCGCTGGCAAAAGTTCAGAGAATCGTGGAAAGCGATTCATCCCGACTGGGAGTTCCGGTTATGGACGGACGAAGATAATATGCGTCTGGTCGAAACAGATTATCCCGACTTTCTGCATCTTTATACATCTTATGAATATCCCGTGCTGAAAGCTGATTTTGCGCGAATTCTGTACCTTCACAAATATGGCGGCATTTATGCTGATTTGGATCTTGAACTCCTCAGGCCTTTGGACCGGATTGTTGAAAAGCCGTATCTGATCATGGGAGAGGAAAGAGGGGGAATGGGAATGACAATCAACAATCGCGATTTTGTGATCAATGCGTTTATGGCCTCTCCGAAGGGTCATCGCTTCTGGGAAATGCTGATTGATCGTTTGCAGATGACATTCCGGCGCAGAAAATTCCTGGAGTCCAGAGGAAATTACATCATGCAAACCGTTATATTCGAACTGGATAAAATGGCCAGGGAATATCAAAAAACCCACAATGATATCACCATCCATTCGAGCGAGGTGTTTTATCCGTTGTCATGGAATCAATCTTTATCCGAAGCGGAAAAAGTTCGGCTGATGGCGAATTCCTATACGATTCATCATTACGATACAACCTGGTTTTCAGGAACCATGTTGCTGTTTAAACGCTTCCTGCGTATGGTGCAGAATTAAAAGCGGTCCATACCGGTCGTGATGCGCCGCGTCAGGCTGCGGAATGATCCGATGCCGTATTACAGAAATCTTCAGAATGAATTTTGAAGAGGGCCGAGCCTTGCCGTTGGATTATAAAAAAATAAATTTCACAGGTCTCGCTTTAATATGTCTACTTATCGGTTCGATCATCGTCAGATTAATTCATCTTGGGAGCGTTCAATTTCTGGGAGATGAATTTGCGGCTCTGGTCCTGGCTTATGAAAATATCCACGGAGCGCCTGTATTGACAGGATTGCAATCGTCTACCGGCCTTTATAATCCTCCCGTTTTCATTTACCTGCTTTCCATCGCAACGTATTTTTCCATTGATCCGGTCAACCTGACCCTGTATGTGATAGGTCTGAACGTTGCGGGCTTGCTTTTGCTTTTTTATTTTTTTTATAAGCATTTAGGCCTGATGCAATCCTTGATTGTGTCGGTGATATTTTCATCCTCCCCATGGTTTATTAATTTTTCCAGAAAGATATGGGCGCAGGACGTGATGTTGCCTTTCATGGCTCTTTTATATATTTTCGTTTTCTCACTCTTAAAGGAGTATAAATCCTATAAAGTTCCGGTCATTTTCTTTCTTGTTGCCGTTGTAACGCAACTTCACATGAGCACCTGGATTTTACCCGTTCCGCTCATTTTGTTTTTCCTGATCTTCAGGATTCGGTTTAAGCTGAAAGACATTCTGACGGGATTTGCCGTTTTTATCATCTTATATCTGCCCTACATTTATTATCACTTCAGAACCCACTTTGAAAATGTCCGGCTGTTTCTTTTGAATGGAGATTCGGGAAACCACTTTGGCAATAACATCATCTGGTCGTTCAAAATTTCAACGGGGCTGGGATATGACTATCTTCTGGGTGTCGGCGGTTACGCGAGATTTTTGAGTGACTGTCCCTGGGTTTACGCTATGATCTTCATGTTTATCATCTATCTCCTCCTGACTGTAGCCGCCTTCTTTTATTGCTCATTCAAAAGTCTCAAGACGGTCGTCAGCAGTCATTTTAAACTGGATCAGGCCAAGACCTCAAACGAAACAAAGATCAGTTTATTCTTTATTTTAATTTATCTTTTCACCCAGGCCTTTTATCTTGTTTTCGACGTGCCGGGTTATCCCCATTATAATATATTATTCTACGCCACCTTATCGTTCTTTGTCTGTCTGTTTCTCGGAGATGTCACGAGAAGACAAAGCGTTTTACTTTCGTTTACGGCAATCATTTTTTTCGTCAATATATTCTTTGTTCTGTCCTTTTATCATTTTGTTGAAAACAATCCGACGGCTATCGACGGTGATTATGGCATCCCTTATCAGTTTCAAAAACATGAATGGGAAAATGCTATAAACAGAACGTTGAATATTAATCCTTAAAATTATCTGCAAAGATCTCTCTTCTGATGCTTTTAAGATAGTTGTCGTAGATATGTTCTGCTTTAGACCTTGATCAAGTCCGCTGCTATACGCAAAATTTGCGCACCTGTTCCAAGACTTTTAATGATTTCACTTCTTTTCCGAGAACGTGAGAAATAAAGCCAATGAGGATGCTGCGCGATTCTTTTGCCAGAGAATCGGTCAGTGCAACGAGTTTGATTTTGTCGATATCCATGTCTTTTCCCAGAAGCAGCGTGCGTACGGTTCCCGCTGAAATCGGCTGTTCATAGCGTTGCACTTTAGCGCAGGCGCCGCATTGGATGCCGCCTTCACCGGGATGAAAATAATATGCATTGCCGTTGGTGACGGGGGTTTTGCAGACGATGCAGTGATCAATGGCCGGTTCGAAGCCGGCCAGCTTCAACAGGCGCATTTCAAAAAAACGCACAACGGCATCGGATGCCCTGTCTCTACCCAGTATCAGTAAAAAATCCTGCAGCAACTGGAATATTTTTTCATTCTTTTTCCCTTCAGGGCTGAAGTGATCGGTAAGATCAATGAAGTAGGAAGCAATCAACGTTTTTTCCATATCCTGACGGATGGCGTGGTAATGGTCGATGATCTCGCAGGAGTCAATGAATGCCAGCGTATCGCGGCTTTTGCGGGTAAAGATGATATCCGTCAGGGAAAAGGGTTCGAAGACATTGACAAATCTTTTTTTGCTTCTTTTGGCGCCTTTGGCAATGCCCTTGAGCTTGCCGAAGTCATGACTGTAGAAGGTTACGATCAGATCCGATTCGCTGTAGCTCAATGTGCGCAGGACGAATCCGGTGGTTTTGAATTGTTCTCTGGCGACCATCGTCTTTACGACTTCATCCTATTGCCGTATACTGCGTTGCGCTTCGTCCTGCGGCGTTGCCGCGCATACAAAAATACGCTTCACGTCTCAGGAGTTGCGCGCCTTGTCTCCGGTGAATCGGATGAAGTTGTCTCCTTATTGTAAATATTTCTTTTTCAATGGCCGTCATACTTGATTTCACCGCCGACGATGGTCAGGATGGCCTTGCCCTGCATCTGACGTCCGTTAAAGGGAGAGTTCTTGCCCCGCGATCGGAACGTCCGCACATCAACGGTCCATTGGAGCAGGGGATCAATGACCGTAATGTCCGCATCGGCGCCTTCTTTCAGCGTTCCTTTCGGCAGGTTCAGAATGCGCGCCGGATGGGTGCTCATCCGGGAGACGAGCTCCGGCCAACTCAATATTTTGCTATGGATCAGATTCAGGCTCAAAGACAGCGACGTTTCCAATCCGCTGATGCCATTGGCGGCGTATTCGAATTCCACTTCTTTGTCGGTGCGCGCGTGTGGAGCGTGATCGCAGGCAATGACGTCGATCGTTCCGTCGGCAAGACCTTCTTTAATCGCCGTGACATCCTGTTCGCTCCTTAACGGGGGATTCACCTTGAAATGAGTATCATACCCCTGCAGGGCTTCATCGGTTAACGTGAAGTAGTGCGGGGCCGTTTCCGCCGGGATCCTGCGGTGCTGACGTGCGCAATATGCACGGAGGTTCCGGTATATTCAGCGATTAAAATGTCTCGCGCCACCATGGCTTCTTCCGCGATGGCGGGGATGCCGTTTAATCCCAAAATCGTCGAATAATAACTTTCATTCATGGCTCCATTTGCGGAAAGATGGATGTCTTCACAGTGGTCGATAACCGGTAATTGCAGCGAATGAGCGTATTCCATGGCCCGCCGCATCAGGGCGGCGTTCATGACCGGTTTGCCGTCATCCGAAAGCGCGATCACCCCCGCTTCTTTGAGATCCCAGAATTCCGTCAGATGTGTCCCGTCGGAATTTCTGCTGATGGCGCCGATGGGATAGACGTTGGCCAGATCGGCTTCCGCGGCCTTTCTCCGGATGAATTCGGTGATGGATCGGTTGTCATTGACGGGATTGGTGTTGGGCATGCAGGCAATGGACGTAAAGCCTCCGGCAACCGCTGCGGCAACACCTGAAGCGACGGTTTCCTTGTATTCGAAGCCCGGTTCGCGCAAATGCGTGTGCATGTCGATCAGGCCCGGCACAACAATCATTCCGGACAGATCGATAATCTTGGTTATCTTCTCTGCATCTTTGGATTTTGTCGATTTGGAGAGATTGGCGCCGATCCGGGCAATTTTCCCGTTTTCAAGAAAAACGTCCAGGCGGGAATCTATCTTGTGCGCCGGATCGATGACCCTTGCGCCGGTTAATAAAAGTTTCATTCGCTACCTCCGGTGAGCAGGTAGAGCAGGGCCATTCTTACGGCAACGCCTTTGTTCACCTGGTCAAGAATTACAGAAAAAGAAGGATCATCGGCAATGTCGGGTGAAATTTCGACACCGCGGTTAATCGGTCCCGGATGCATGACAATAACATCTTTTTTCGCCAGTTTGATGTTGTTGCGGTTCAGACAGTAGCGCTGGGAATATTCACGCAGCGATGGAAAGATATTTTGTTTTTGCCGTTCCAGTTGAATGCGCAGCATCATGACAACGTCGGCATCGGCGATGGCGTCTTCCACTGTGTGAAAGGCTTTGACTCCCATTTGTTCGACATCGCGAGGCAGCATGGTTGCCGGACCGGCCAGAACGACGCTGGCGCCCATTTTGGAGAGCCCGTAAACATTAGAGCGGGCGACACGGCTGTGTTCAATATCGCCGATGATGGCCACCTTCAGCCCGGCCAATTTGCCCTTGTGTTCTTTGATGGTCATCATGTCCAAAAGGGCCTGCGTGGGGTGTTCATGAGCGCCGTCGCCGGCGTTGATAATCGATTGTTTGACCCGGGCGGCCAGCAGATGCGGGGCGCCCGCGGCGCTGTGGCGGATGACAATCACGTCCGGATTCATGGCTTCCAGGTTTCGGGCGGTGTCGATCAGTGTTTCTCCCTTGACGACGGAACTGGTGGACGATGAGATATTGATGGTATCGGCGCTTAATCGTTTTCCGGCTATTTCAAAGGATGTTCTGGTGCGGGTGCTGGCTTCATAAAAAAGATTGATGACGGTTTTGCCGCGCAAGGTTGGCACTTTCTTTATTTTA
>JAGVUJ010000331.1 GCA_019136325.1 Deltaproteobacteria bacterium | reverse complement strand
GTTGCGGCGGGTCAGCGGCGTTGTCCAGAGGTTTTCCGCCGTTCTCAGTCTGAATGCGACGATGCCTCCGGGATTGAGTTTGGCCGAACATTGTTCGAAAAATTCCCGCGTATAGAAACGGTTGGCCTGACCGGACGAGGGTTCCGGCATGCCGACCAGAATGAGATCGTAGGCGCCGCTTGTGTTGAGATACTGCCGCGGGTCGGCATACGTGATGCGGACCTTCGGCGCGTTCAGTGAATTTCTGATATCATCGGGAAGATAGTGCATCGTCAGGTTCAGCATGACCGGATTGAGTTCCACATAATCAATGTGCCGGGGTGTGTATTTCAATGCTTCCCGCACGATCCCTTCGAGGCCGCCTCCGAGAATCAGTATTTTCTGCGGATGCGGATGTTGAAGCGCGGCCAGATTGACAAAGGACTCCGCATCGGTTCCTCCCGTTTCAAACGACAGGGCATCGTTTTCAAAAACAGAAATCTGATCGGCCATTCGGGTCACCGTAATTCTGCCGTACGGAGAATCGCTGCTGGCCTGAAGGTACGGATGATTCCATCCGGTCGTCAGACGATCCAGATGCGCTGAACTGCCCATGAGTCCGATCAAAACACCGATGAAAATTATCATCGACCGGCGCAGGAACCAATATGCTGATCCTCTGAGTACAACGAGGGGTGTGATAACCGAGATCAAAGCACACAAGAAAGCGGCGGAAAGATTCTGAAAGCCGCCCATGATCAAAAAAGTGGACAGCAGACCGCCGATGAGTCCGCCCGCGCTTTCAACGGCATAGGCGGCTGCCAGCGTTTTGCCTGCCGACACGTATGCTCCGGCTGCCCACTGAAATAATAGCCCGGAAACCACGCCGACGGGCAGTATGGCGATGACGGCGACAAATACTTGTTGAAAGAAATCGAGATACGCGCCGGGCACGTCGCCGAAAATAAGACGGCTGGAACGGATGAAGATCAGATCCGGAATGAGAATCAGGCCGAAGATGAAAAAAAGTGCGGCGGTCTTTTGGAGTGAAGGCGGATGATCCCGTCGTCCAATCACCGCGCCGACAGCGGTCCAGAACAACCATATGCCGAGCGCAAGGAGATAAATCAGCTCGACCCCGTAGAAAGCGACATTCAATTCCCGGAGCAGAACAACCTGTCCCAGAATTGAAATCAATCCGATGGATAAAAGGTAAACGGTCATGAGATTACTTCATTTGTGATTCGCTGAACACCAGGGCCTGGAAAGTGGAAAAACGGGCTCCCGTCTTCCAGCAACTTTTTTCCAGTCCCGCTTTCCGGCAGAGATTATCCAGCATGGTGTCGCGATTCCAGCCCTGTTCGGTCGCAACTTGCGGAAGAAAAACGGCAGAGGCGCCGTCTTTGTTAATGAATACACCGTCCCTGCCGGCAACGATATCTCTTGGGCCGGAAACCTTTTTCATCGGTGTCAGGACGGATATTTCTATGTCGACATCCTTCATCTCTTCGGGGGATAGGGGCATAAAACGGCTATCGTTAAAGGCTGCCTGCAGAGCCATGGCGCCGACAAGTCTGGCCAGCGGTTCATCCGCAATCATATGGCCGATGCACCCCCGAAGTTCACCCTGCTTTCTGAGTGTGACAAAGACGCCGCGCGGTTGTTGAAGATCCGCCGAAAATCCCCGCGGCAGTGGAACCGTGTCCGTCAGGAAAATACGGGAGAGGGTTTCCCGGGCAAAGGCCAGCAAGGCTTTTTTGTCGGCTGAACTCAACCGGGCCGATCCGGCCGCGGGTTTCTGCTGAACTGATCCGGCGGCGTTCTTCTCCGCATTGTCTTTCGTAAAAACAACGGCTCCATAGCCGACCACCCGCGACCTATCGCCGATAGACGTGTCGCCGGAATTGGCATAACTGATCATTTTGCCGCGGACAGCTCCCAGGGATCTGGCGGCTGCCATGGCCGCGATCACCGGTGCTTCGCCGCAGGCGCTTGTGGAGAGATTGTCGATGTTTCTGGCCGCGTGGGCTTTAAGGGTCGCCGTCAGTAAATCCGGATCTAATGTGGCGATTGCCGCAAGTGTTTCCCGGTCCACAATATCGGCATCCCGCGCTGCGGGATAATGCGACAGATCGGAACTGGCAACAATCAAAACATTTTTGTTGTGCAAAACGTCGGCCAGCGCATCGCCGAAACGGACAGCTGTTTTCATATCCGTAGAAGCGACGACAACGGGAACGATCCGCGCTTGGGGAAAGACGGTCTGGACAAAAGGCACGATCACTTCCAGGGAATGCTCCTGTACATGAAGTGATTTATCCGGGATGCAAAGATCCGGAGCTGCTTTTTTCAGAGCGGAAACAATAATTTTGTCCACTTGAGCCGTGCCGAGGGGCGTGCGGAAACCGTCACCGGAGTAAAGAGAGACTTTCCGAAAATCAGGACGGGTATGATTGGTTCCCAGAATGACAACGGTGTCGTATTGCTGATTTCTAACCTGATTGAATCCGTCGGCGCAAATCTGACCGGAAAAAATGTATCCCGCGTGGGGTACGATGAGCGCAACGGGTTTTTTTATTTTGCCGGGAACGGCGTCACGCAGAAAATATTCAATGGCCAGTTTCAACTTGTCCGCGTTTTCCGGATAGAACTTTCCCGCAACAACCGGTTCACGGATATCGCCGGCCGACTCTTTGTCGGCCCGACACGCTGACGCAAAGAAGGAACCGATACAAAGCAGGATAAGAATCACGCGAAATGCTTTCATGTTCACATACCTCCTCTCATGCCCAGACGCCGGCAATGCTTCTTCCGCAGAATTTACAGGAACTACCTTTGATATTCATCTCTGTGACAAAAAACCCCTGTCTTTTGACGACGATTTTTTTGCATTTCGGGCAGTACGTGTTGTTACCGGGGTGATCGGGCACATTTCCCACATACGGGTAATGAATTCCCCGGCTCCTGGCCAGGTTGTATGCCCTTTCCAGTATAGCGACCGGCGTGGGCGGGAGATTGCGCAACTGGTAATCGGGATGAAAACGGGAAAAATGCAACGGGACGTCGGGACCGATTTCTCCCAGCACCCAGTCGATCAATCCTTTCAGCATCTTGTCCGAATCATTCAAGGTGGGTACGACCAGATTTACAATTTCCAGATGGACGCGGCTTTGGGCTGCCTGCTTAATGCTTCTCAGGACGGGCTTCAGTTCGGCGGCGCATGCGGAGCGGTAAAAATCCTGACTGTAACCTTTCAGATCGATTTTAATGGCCGCAAGCGTGTCGCACATTTCCGCAAGAGGCGCTTCATTCATAAAGCCGCAGCTGATGAGTACGGATCGGATACCCTGTTTCCGGGCCGCTCTGGCGATGTCGGTGAGATACTCCGTGAAAACCGTCGGCTCGTTGTACGTGAAGGCGATCACCGGCGAACGGCTCGCCTGAGCGGCCGTGACGATATTTGCCGGCGGCGCAAACGATACGTGAATGTCTTCCGGCGATGCCTGGGAAATTTCCCAGTTTTGGCAGAATTTGCATTTGAGCAGACATCCGGCTGTGGCCAGAGAAAAGGCCGCGGAACCCGGCAGGAAATTATAAAAAGGTTTTTTTTCTATCGGATCGATGTGAACGGATACGGGACGGCCATAGACCAGACTGCGCAATTCGCCGTTGATATTGATACGCGTCCGGCATCTTCCCCGCCGGCCGCTGGCGATGACGCAGCCGTTGGCGCAAAGCAGACATTTGACGACGGTTCGCTCTTGCTGAGGGCCGCTTCCTGTGATGCTGAGAGATGTCCAGTAACGCGCCCGCGGCGCCGATTTGATCAGATCATCCAGATACGTTCCCGCAAAAGCCAGACCGTCATCATCACCCGACAGAAATTTCTGCCGGGACGGATCGAACAAGATGATACCCGCGCCGCCGAGCGTTACGGCCAGTCTGGTAAAATTTGTTATAAATTCACGCCTTGAAATCATGATCGTCCCGGAAGATTATCGTTGACAGACAAAACGTTTCCGTATTTTTATGATGGGGAATTATAGGAAAATTACGTTGAGTAAGTCAATGAGAAAGAGGCAGACACCGGCAATCATTATCCGGTGCTTCTCTCCATAACATGCGCGGTTGATAAGCGCATGATCAGAAAATTGCTGAACTCCGATTGAACATATGTTAGAAAGTTGACATGTCCGATACGATAAAGATCACTTCCAACAGACGCATCGGTATCGTCTACGTCGCTCTGGCCGCGCTGGTTATTGCTGTCTTCGCGCAAGTGGCCGGGTATGGCTTCATCATTATTGATGATCCGGTTTATATCCTGTCGAATGCTCACATCCGATCCGGGATGACCCTTGATGGCATCATCTGGGCCTTTACCACTCCATATGCTGATTTATGGCATCCCATGGTTTGGCTGTCTTTGATGGCAGACTATCGGCTTTTCGGTTTGAACGCGGGCGGTTATCATCTGACCAATATTATTCTGCACCTGGGCGGTGTGTTGCTGCTGTTTTGGCTTTTTAACCGGATGACCCGATCCGCATGGCGAAGCGCTTTTGTCGCGGCGTTTTTTGCCGTTCATCCGCTGCATGTGGAATCCGTGGCCTGGATTTCCGAACGAAAAGATGTTTTAAGCGCCTTTTTCTGGATGCTGACGCTCTGTCTCTATGTCTATTACACGGAAAAACCTGTGTTGCGGAGATATCTGCCGGTGATGTTCAGTTTTGCCTGTGCCCTGATGAGCAAACCCATGGCCGTCACGTTGCCGGTGATTATGATTTTACTTGATTACTGGCCCCTGAAACGTTTGCCGCCGGACGGGAAAAAACTTTTATTGCAGCAGTTGCGGGAAAAGCTTGCTTTCATGCTTCTGTCGGGAATGGTCGTGGTCATTACGTTTTATGATTTGCCGGTTCCAGACATCAAACAATATCCGCTGGATCTTCGTCTGGCCAATGCTCCGGTTTCTTTCGCGGCTTATCTGATCAAAACCTTCTGGCCGGGCAATCTGATAGTTTTTTATCCTTTTCCCGGACATGTTCCGGTCTGGCAGTGGGGCGGCGCCGTCTTGTTCGTCCTGCTGGCAAGCGTTGCCGTTGTCGTAAAGGCCAAACAACGGCCCTGTCTCCTGGCGGGATGGCTGTGGTATGCGATCACCCTTCTGCCGGTGCTGAAAATCATTCAGATCGGCAGTGATGCGATGGCCGACCGCTATCATTATCTCCCCTCCATCGGGATTTCAATTATGCTGGCCTGGGGAATGCCGCTTTTAGTGAAGAACAGCACGATGCGTAAAAGAATTCTGTTGCCGGCGGCCATTGTCATGATCGCGATGATGGCGCTTCTGGCATGGCAGCAAACCCGCTACTGGAAGAACAGTATCACGCTGCTTCATCATGCCGTCGATGTAAAAAAGGACGTGTATGTTTTGTATGAATCGCTCGGACATGCCTATTATTTTAATGGTGACAACCGGACGGCCCTGACACAATACGATAAAGCGCTATCGCTTAATCCGAATTATGCCCCCGCCTATTTTCACAGGGCAAATGCCTTTGCCGGGACCGGTCAAGATGACAAGGCGCTGCAGGATTACAGTACCGCTGTCCGTCTCCAGCCCGATTACATCACCGCGTATTACACACGGGGCATTGTTTATGCCGGGATCGGCGAATATCTTGCCGCCATTGCCGATTACAGCAAAGTCATCGCCCTGGATCGTAATCATGTCCGGGCTTATAACAGCAGGGGAATCGCATACCTGAAACTCGACGAGCCTCGCAAAGCGATAGAAGATTTCGACGAGGCCATCCGGCGAAATCCCGATTTCGGAGTCGCATACAACAACAGGGCGTATAGTTACTTCACGCAGGGAAACCATGGGCCGGGCTGCCGTGATGCGCGGAAGGCCTGTGCCCTGGGAGATTGTGAATTATGGACAGCGGTTCAAAGAGAGGGACGCTGCCGCGGAGATTATTAAGCGGATGACCTGACGGTGTTAAGTCATTGCGCGAATACAGCCGGGGATCGCTCAAATCTGCTCAGACAGTCCAGATTACCGGTTTTGCCCGCCGGTAAGGATATTTTTCTGCTTTTGTTTTTTGTCGATTTTCTTTTCCACAAAAATTTTTTTACCGGTAAACGGATCCGTTCCCGTGTAATACATCACACTGGAATAGGTGGAGGGAAGCGGCGTAAAAATCTGCACCTGACGGGGGGTTGTTTTCAGTTCTCTGCCGGCGAAGGATTTAAGCCGATGCATGTCTTCTTCGGTGCATCCCGGATAAGCGGCGATGAAATAATACGTCAAATACAGTTTCTTTCCCGATGACTCGGTCGATTTTTCGAAAAGCCGTTTGAAGTTCAGCAAAGCAACGGCCTGCGGTTTGCCCATGAGTTTTAAAATATCCGGGACGGTGTGTTCGGGAGCGACTTTCAACTGGCCGGACGTGTGATTTTTTACCAGTTCGCGCATGTACTCCGCGTCGCACACCTGTGGATAAAGACATCTTTTGTTTTTGCAGACGCCGTGTTGCTGTTTTTTCCGGCACTCCATGCCGTACATATTGGCCGTTGCACCGCCGATGTCGGGAATATAGCCCTTGAAGTCGGAGAAGTCGGTCAACTTGCGGGCTTCGTCTATGATCGACTGCTCGGAGCGGCTGAGCACTGTTCGTCCTTCATGCACGCCGATCGAGCAGAAATTGCATTCGCCGTAACAGCCGCGATGAGACGTGATGGAAAATTTAATCGTCTCCAGGGCGTTGACCCTGCCCTGGGCGCCATAGTACGGATGCACATCGCGGGCAAAATCAAGAGCGTAAATTTTGTCGAGTTCCCCGGAAGTCAAATGCGGTTGGGGAGGATTTTGAACAAGGAACCGGGGTCCGTGTTTTTGAAACAATCCACGCGCGGTCAGGGGGTCATTGTTCCGGTAAAACAGATGAAACATCCGGCTGAACAATGTTTTCTCCGCGACGACGTCTTCATAAGACGGCAGTTCCGTATAATCAGGCGGAGGAACCGGGGCTATATAGCAAGTGCCCCGGATGTCT
>JAGVUJ010000060.1 GCA_019136325.1 Deltaproteobacteria bacterium | reverse complement strand
TAAGGACATGGAATATTTTTATGTGGAAAACAAGAAACAGGAAGCGGCTTTTGTCTGCGATAAGTGTAAAAAATACCTGGTTACCCTCTATCGCGCCGGTAAAGTTTTTGCGCGAGACATGGATGTTTCCGCAATCAGTCTGATTCATATGGACATTATCATGCAGGGAAAAGGCTATGAACCGATGACTGCCAGTCTCTGGAATGTTCTTAGTTAGTTCAATCACGCATCTATTATCCCAAATTATTTAAGTCAGGATAAACCATAAACATTTCGTTAAATTGATGGAATGTTTATGGTTTTGTCTGTTTTATCTTATGTGGCAAATGGCATAAGTCATAATTGACAGAATTGACAAGTATAAAGGTTGCTTCTATAAAAATTCCGTTAAGAAAAATTACCGTTATGGATTGGAGAAAAAGATGGACAAAAAAGTACCCTTAAAAATAGACGGAAAAGAGGTTGAAGCAACTGCCGGTCAGACCGTTCTGGAATGCGCCCGGGATAACGGAATTTTCATTCCCACTCTTTGCCATTATGCCAAAACAACCAATGTCGGCGCCTGCCGCGTATGTGTGGTGGAACAGGAAGGCGCCCGCTCGCTTGTGGCCGCCTGCTGCATGCCGGTCAGCCCGAATATGGTTATTCGCACGGATACACCGGCCGTTCGCGCCGCGCAGAAAATGATTATCGAACTGCTCTGGGCGTCCGGCGATCATAATTGCCTGATGTGCGAACAAAACGGTCAGTGCGAATTGCAGAACCTGGTTTACTGGCTGAAGATCGATCAGCCCCGCTTTGAAATCAAGGCCCCGGGGTACGCGCCGGATGACAGCAACACCATGATTCAACGCGATATGAACAAATGCATCCTTTGCGGCCGCTGCGTTCGCGCGTGCAATGAAATTCAGGTCAATGAAGTTCTGGACTTTGCCAAACGCAGTTACAGAGCAAAAGTCGGTCCCGCATTCGATGACGATTACATTAATTCCGCCTGCGTTTTCTGCGGCGAATGCGCCCAGGTGTGTCCCACCGGCGCCATTACCTTCAAACAGGCCAAATTCGCCGGCCGTCCCTGGGAGTTACAGAAAGTCAAAACCACCTGCACCTATTGCGGCGTCGGGTGTCAGATGGATCTGTATGTGAAGGATAACAAAATCGTCAAGGTTATGGGCAACCGCGAATACGGCCAGCCCAATGACGGCAGCCTGTGCGTCAAGGGGCGCTTCGGCATGGATTTTCTTGCTCATCCCGACCGCCTGAAAAAACCGCTCATCCGCTATAAAAAGAATGAAGATCTCAAAGAAGCGACCTGGGAGGAAGCCTTCACGTTTATTGCCGACAAACTTTCCGCGATTAAGAAAAAATACGGCGCGGACAGCATCGCCGGTCTGGCGTCGGCCCGCTGCACCAATGAGGAAAATTATCTGTTCCAGAAATTCATGCGGGCGGTGATCGGGACCAACAATGTCGATCACTGCGCCCGTCTCTGACACTCTGTCACGGTGGCCGGTCTGGCCGCCACATTCGGCAGCGGTGCAATGACCAATTCGATTGACGAACTGGAATACACCGATCTGATTCTCGCCACAGGAACCAACACCACGGAAAACCATCCCGTGATCGGCGTGAAAGTTAAACGCGCGACCAAACGCGGCACGAAACTGATCGTCATCGATCCGCGGGAAATCGATCTGGTCAAATACGCCGACATCTGGCTGCGCCAGAAACCCGGAACCGATGTCGCTGTGTTCAACGGTCTGATGAATGTGATTATTAATGAAGGGCTTTACGCCAAAGACTATGTGAAAGACAGAACCGAAGGCTTCGACGCGCTCAAAAAGGTTGTCGAAAAATACACGCCGGAAAAGGTCGAAAAAATTTCCGGCATTCCTGCGGAAGATTTGAAGAAAGCCGCGCGCATGTATGCCGGAGCGAAAAGCGCCAGCATCATTTACGCGATGGGTATCACCCAGCACATTACCGGCACGGACAATGTCAAGAGCACGGCCAACCTGTCCATGCTTTGCGGCAATGTCGGCATCGAAGGCGGCGGCGTCAATCCGCTGCGCGGTCAGAACAACGTTCAGGGCGCCTGCGACATGGGCGGTCTGCCCAATGTCTATCCCGCGTATCAGCAGGTCGCCAACGAGGACGTCCGCAAGAAATTTGAAACGGCCTGGAACGCGCAGCTTTCTCCCAAACCGGGACTGACGCTCATGGAAATGATGATGGCGGCAGGCAAAGGCGACATTAAAGCAATTTACATCATGGGCGAAAATCCGCTGCTTTCCGATCCGGATTTGCAGCACGTGAAAAAAGAGCTCAAAAAACTTGATCTGCTGATCACTCAGGATCTGTTCCTGACCGAAACCGCTCAACTGGCCGATGTCGTTTTACCGGTAGCCGCTTTTGCCGAAAAAGAAGGAACTTTCACCAACACCGAACGCCGTGTTCAGCGCGTTCGCAAAGCGATTGACGCTCCGGGCGAAGCGAAAACCGACTGGGATGTCATCTGCAGCATTGCCAGCAAGATGGGTTACGAGATGACGTACTCATCCGCCAAAGATATTTTTGAAGAAGTCAGAAAAGTCACGCCCAGCTATGCGGGCATCACGTATGATCGTCTGGAAAAAGGCGGCATTCAGTGGCCGTGTCCCACACCGGAACATCAGGGAACCAAATTCCTGCACAAGGATAAATTCTCCCGCGGTCTGGGATTGTTTACCGCGCTGGAATACATTCCGCCCGACGAACTTCCGGATAAAGACTATCCGTTCCTGCTCTCTACGGGACGCGTGCTGTATCACTACCACACCGGCACCATGACAACACGCGCCAAAGGATTGTCGGAACGCTATCCGGAAAGCCTGGTGGAAATCAATCCGGTCGATGCCGATAAACTGAAAATCGCCGATGGGCAGAAAGTCAAGGTGACCTCCAGACGCGGAACAGTGGAAGCCAAGGCAACCATTACCAGGAAGAGCGCACCGGGATCGATCTTCATGAACTTCCATTTTGCGGAAGCGTCGGTTAACCTGCTGACCAATCCGGCTTTGGACCCGATCGGAAAAATTCCGGAATACAAGGTTTGCGCGGTGAAACTCGAAGCCGCATAACTTCTAAATTTAATTAAAACAAGATAAAAGCTATGCCTCTTTGCAGAGGCATAGCTTTTATCTTTGTGAGACTCAAATTTTAAAAGCGAAGCGCACTGAAATTTGTTGGACGGACTATCCCGCCAACTTGTTTGGCAGGGACGACGTAGGACAATGACATTCTCCAAGATAATTAAGTATACTGTCCCCCGATTTCCGTCCCCCGATTTCCCCGGATTTTGGATTTCCGTATTGAAAATTCGCAGATTAAATAACCCCCCTGTTTTTCGCAATCTGCATCATTTGTTCGCCACTTGTTGCCGGGGGTATCCGCTTGCCGGCATCAGGCTTTAGAACAAGGCCGATTGCCTCCGTTGGACATGTGGTGACACACAGCCCACAGCCGATGCACCGGTCAAGGTCAACCTGGGCGACACCGTCCTGATTCATGACAATCGCTTCCATCTGGCACCGGTCAATGCATATTTCACAGCCCGTGCAGCTTGCACTGTTTATTGCGGATTGGTAATTGGAAAAAACGTGTTCTGCCGGTTTGGGATATTTTTTCACCGCTCCGAGAACAGCACAGCAATCGCCACAGCAGTTGCAGAGCCCTCCGGGATTCTGGGATGTGGCCAGCTGAGTCACAAGTCCCGCGTCTTGCGCGCTTTGCAATAGGCTGACAGCTTCTTCAACATCGACCTTTCTTCCCATGTCGTTTTCGATATAAAACCGCGCCATGGACCCGAACATAAAACAGGCTTCGATGGGTTTATCGCAACCGTTGCCCATGATTTTATTTCCCTTCCTGCAGAGGCATTCGGCGACGGCGATCATCTCATTTTTCCTGATCATCGCGACCGCGTCATCGAAGGCCGCCACGTGGTGTTCAGGAACAATGGACTTCTCGATAGGAACGGTGCGGAGGAAAAGACCGTCAACCGCCGCTATGGCCTGATGCAATTGCTGGTCTAAATACTGTTTCAGCAGATTTCCCATTTCAAGATCAAAGCGCTTGACTTGAAACTCGATCAGACCATGCATGAAGGGAATTGCCCCATACTTGACCGAGTCCCCTTTTCTGAGCCTGAAAAGAAGGCCGCGCTTCGCCATGTCTTCAAGCTGTCCGGCCAGTTCTTCAACCGGTCTTCCCAACCGCTGCGCAATGGATTCCGGAGCTTCCAGCATAGGCGACATGTTGAGGAACATCTCCGCGTCCTTTTGATTGAACAGCTTTTTTAATATCTTGATTTCAATTCCCGTTTCTGTCGCGGGAAATCCCAGGGAATACAAATCGAGTTTTTGCTGTAATTGGCGAAAAATATCTTCAGACATTGTAGCGTTACTCCTTTTCATCTCAAATTATCTTTTGTCAAATTCCGAAAAATTATTTTAACGACACGATGACCACGTTGAGGGTAAGATTGATGGGTTAACAAGGGGACAAGAGAATCCATGGTTTTTGAATATGCTTATTAGAATGGAAATTCAAGGGAAAATTGCATCCTGAAACGGGTTAAATTCTCTTGCCGACATTGTTCGTTAATCTGCCTATCAACGATTATTCTTGACAAATCCGCTGCTATCAGGAAGAAGCAATCCCTGTGAAGTTGCCGACAGCCAAAGGACAAAGGGTTTGGAAATCACCCATGATCTACCTTGCACCCCTCCAGGGGGTAACCGACAGGATTTACCGCAACCTGTTCCCTGTTTATTTCAAGGGCGTTGATATGGCCATTGCGCCATTTCTCTCCGCGACGAAGAAAATGAAATCGATGAATCACCTTCTGCGCGAACATTACCCTGATCAAAATACCGGTATTCCCACGATACCGCAGATCATGAGTTCCAACCCGGATGACTTCACCAAGCTTGCCAACGCGCTATACGACATCGGACACGGCACCGTGAACTGGAACATCGGCTGTCCGTTCGGTATGGTTGTGAAGAAGGGCAGGGGCGCGGGGATGCTTTGTTATCCGGACAGGATCGAATCTTTCCTTGAAAAAACCATGCCTGCCCTAAGACCGAAATTATCGATCAAGCTCAGGATAGGATTAAAATATCCTGACGAGGTGCTGCAGCTCATTCCCATTTTCAACCGGTTTCAGATCGAGGAACTGATCATCCATCCGAGAACCGGTGAGCAAATGTATGAAGGCGAAGTTGACCTCGATATGTTCGAGCAGTGCATTCATCTCTCGAAACACACGGTTGTCTATAACGGCGACATAGATTCTTTTGAGAAATATGAGATGCTTTCTCATCGGTTCGGATCAATCAAGCGATGGATGATCGGCAGAAGCCTGATTGCAAATCCCTTCCTCGCGGAAAAAATTAAATTCCATACGAAAAAGCCTTATGCTGAAAAAATAAAAATCATCAGGGCTTTCCATGATCATTTATTCGATGAATATTTGAAAGTATTGTCCGGACCCTCGCATATTACCAACAAAATGAAAGAAATCTGGACTTTCATGGGCGACTTTTTTGAAAACGGAGACAAAATACGAAAGAAAATAAATAAAACCCATCACCGGGATAATTATATCGATGTCGTGGATAAGGTATTTAATGAGACTCTCTGAAAACGAGTCTCATTACATTGAGACGAAGTTTGAAGAGTTAGTCGAATTATCCCCGAAGCGCAGTGGATGGGGATAGTGAACTCCTTTATGTATGAAGTTGCAAGCGCAGCAAAAATCTTAGTCTCACTTACTCCGGGAGCGAAGCGACGTGAGACAATGACTCTCGCTAAGGTAATTAAGTATACTGTCCCCCGAATTCGACATCACCGTTAACAAACCGGAAACATATTCTCCACTGGTCATTTCCGCGCAGAGTCTGTGTTATAATTTCTTTCTTGTCATTTCGAAGCGAAGCGAGAAATCTTTCATTTTTACTGTTTTACAAATTTGGAGCCGTTGGCAAATATCTCCAGCTCATTAATGTTGTCCATTTTCAATGGCAGATAGCCTTTTTCGACCCAGGGAATTTTCTTGTCTGATGGAGAAAAGCGTATTTCCACAACGCGACCGTCTTTTATATTATAGGTGCCAATCTCATCGGCGTTATACAGTTTCGCCATACACATGACACCTTCCGTGGGCGGATCGATGCTCTGCTCTGATTTTGCCGTGTAATGCACAGAATTGTTAGTGATAAATGACAGCTTAAACGTATGCGTAGTCGTGCACGTTAATTCCGGATTTGTATTTTTCATTTTCACGGAATCGGATTGCGTCAAAACATAGTCGCCCGACAGACTGGTAATGGCTTCGGGCGCTGCGGCAGTTTGCGGTACAGGAGCGGCCGGGGAATTGGGCTTGGCATCCTTTTCGGATGAACAGGCGACGATCAAAGACAACAGCAGACACAAACACAAAATTTTCTTCATGAGTATTCCTCCTTTAAGACTATTATTATTAAGGGAACGGTTCTAATTTATGCAGTTATGATCCTTCTATTTTAATAAAATAGAACCGTCCCTATTATTACTATTATTATTCGGTGCATTCTACTTGCAAGTGCACCACTCATAGATAAAGAACGGACATGAAGGGATTTTCTGGTAGTGTGTGAAGCACGACCAACACGCACATCAGAAAGGAGTCCCTCATGCC
>JAGVUJ010000072.1 GCA_019136325.1 Deltaproteobacteria bacterium | reverse complement strand
CGCTCGCTCTCAGCTTATCTCACTATCCTCACTTACTTCACTGCAGAAAAAAATCTTAATGAACGCATTATCCCCATTCGCTTCGCTCAGGGGGATAGTTCGACTTACGCTTCGGGCTTCGTTCCGCTCGCTCTCAGCTTATCTCACTAGTAATTTTCGGCAAGGACTTCATAATACGCCTGCGGATGCTTACAAGCCGGACACTCCTTCGGAGCCTCTTCTCCTTCATAAATGTAACCGCAATTTATGCAGTGCCACTTGACGGATGCCTTCTTCTTAAAGACTTCTTTCTTGGCTATATTTTCCGCCAGTCTGCGATATCTATTTTCATGAAACATCTCTACCTTGGCTATCTGTTCAAAAGAGCGGGCTATTTCTGGGAAGCCTTCGTCTCTGGCTACTTTGGCCGCGTCGGAATAAAGAATAGTCCACTCCATGTTTTCACCCGCAGCCGCTGCTTCCAAATTGCTTTTTGTATCCCCGATAACTCCCGCGGGATAAGAAGCTGTAATCTCGACTTCTCCGCCCTCCAAATATTTGAAAAATACTTTGGCATGTTCCTTTTCATTCTCCGCCGTCTCTAGAAAAAATCGTGAAATCTGCTCATATCCCTCTTTTTTTGCGGCGCTGGCGAAAAAAGTATAACGATTTCTTGCCTGAGCCTCACCGGCAAAAGATGCCAGTAAATTTTTCTCCGTTTTGGTTCCTTTAATCGACTTTGCCATTTTTCATCTCCTTTCGTTGCTTTTAAATATATTAAACACTCTCTCGGAACTTATCAATGATCATTTAAAATTTTTTTACCGGAAGAAAAAGCTTCCGCCAGGCAGGGCCCCATGGTGCGATACGATCTTCTTTCCGGAGCATATATCAAGGGCTTGATTCTCATGATATCGGGCAAATGATCCTCTGCGATCAACGACTCATCCACCTTCGCATCACATATTTTACCAATCAGATGGACGTGAATTCCGACTTCGACATGTGCAATTAATTTACATTCGACAACCATGGGACATTCATCAATATAAGGGGCATCGACTTTCTCGCTCCGGACGGCGGTAATTTTCGCGGCGGCGAATTTATCCGCTTTCCGGCCCGAGACCAGGCCGCAATAATCAGCAATGACAACCTGATCGGCGCAAGGAATATTCACCGTAAAAGCTTTTCTATGGAGAATGTTTTCATAGCTATACCGTGATTTTCTGAGGGAAATGGCCACGGCGGGCGGTTCCGAACCGCAAATCCCCGCCCAGGCTACGGTAGCAGCATCAGGATCACCCTTTTTACCGTAGGGTCCGATCAGTCATACGGGCGCCGGATAAATTAAAGTTCTAGCGCCAAAAGACTTTTTCATAAACAACTCCTCCTCCATAGAAAATTTTTCTTTTAAAGAATTGAAAAAAATAAATTAATTTCTTTGTTAATTTATAGTATATGAATACATGAGACAAGATTTTTAACATGATAAAATGCAACTTCTAAAATAAAATCAGGAGGATTTATTCATGGCTACAATTATGCCGGAAGCGGAAAATGTACAAAAAGCAATCAAATGGATATCGACGAATCTGGAAACGGAGAATGAGCCCTTACAAAAACTCATCGAGAAAGCGATTTTCAAATTCGATCTATCACCCAAAGATACCGATTTTTTAACGAATTTCTTTCGCGAGAGCCGAGCAGGCAAATAGACCTGTTTTAAAAATCACCGGATATTTAAGCTTGGGCAAATATTCATATCTTTGCCCAAGCTTAAGGAATGACAAATAAAAAAACTGTTTCTTACTTCCTCAACAGTTCCCTGATCTCCGTGAGCAATTCCTGATCCT
This sequence comes from Deltaproteobacteria bacterium, assembly GCA_019136325.1. Next base: position 35,130 of record JAGVUJ010000072.1, on the reverse strand, counting down.
TCGTCAGGACCGCCGGCGCCGCAGCTTCTTCCTCTTTACTCTTCATGATCATGCCTATAAATTTGACAATGAAAATATACAAAGCCAGCGCAACAATGAAAAAGTTTACAACCTCTCCGATAAACAGCCCGTAAGGAACTTCCTTGCCGTTGATGATCAACTTCCAGGCCAGATATCCCTGTTCACCGGGTATAACAACACTGACCAGAGGCATAATAATGTGTTTCACCAGAGAATCAATGATTTTACCAAAGGCGGCGCCGATAATAACACCGATGGCAAGATCAACAACATTACCTTTTAAAGCAAAATTTTTGAATTCTTCCATCATGGTCGACACTTTGTTTTTAGCAGTCATGTTACCTCCTTTTGGAATTATGAATTATTCATACCTGGACATTTCTTCGTAAATTTTCAAATCAATGACACTGAATAAATTATCATATTGAGCTTCTTGTAAAAGTCTGCGCAACTCCCATCCATGGGGAGTATGCTTTTCCGTTATAACGGAAATAGTTAACTCGGATTCCTTCCAGTTGATTTTTTTTGTGCCGGCCACGACCCTGGTGCGCCAGTTTCCGGAAACAATATAATCGGAATCGATCCGCTGATGATCGTCATCGATCATAACATTGGCTCCCATGTTCTTTTCTCTGAAGACGCGGGCAGCCGCCCGGAGAATAATTTTTTCTTTTGCTTCGTAAGACCGTTTGAAGCGATCAGGCTGCAAAATGACGGTACGGCCCACATCTCCGAGGCAGGAAACAAGATTGAAGATGAGAAATATAATCACAAAAATTACAGAGCAGCCAATTTTACCGGTCATAAAATTGATCACTATCGAGACATGATTTTCAGGCGCTGTTCCCGTTGATCCACCAGTCTCCTTTATCTTTAAACCACCACAGGGAGGAATCCGTTGTAATAATTTTTTCCGTCAGTTTTTTGCCGTTTTCCGTGCTTAACCTCTGCACGGCATAATTGATCCACTCCTCGGAGTATTTATTGCCCAGATCTCCGCACTCTTTCAACTGCAAAATCAGAGCGATTTGATCGGCATCGCGTGCCGTTAACGATTCTTTTGTCTCCTTGTGATTGAACTCGTCAATAGCGTCCTTGATGTCAGCGCCGAAAAAAAGACTTTCCGTTAATTCCAGAACCGCTTTTTCTTCATTCACATGAACATATTTTTTATTGACATAATTCATATCTCCGGTGCGGGCTTCCGGTAAATCATGAAGGATGCACATTTTCAACACCCGGAGTTCGTCAAGAGATTTATCCATTTTACACAGCGCATATCCTACAAATGCCGTGCGTAAAATGTGTTCGGCCACCGATTCCCTGCCGCTGCCCAGAAACTGATAACCACTGCGCGGCGTCCTGCTGAGCATACCCACTTCAAATAAAAAATCAGCAATACTGTCCATGCTATTCCTTCTTTAACGTCTTGATTCTGTTTGCCATCATTTCCGATATTTTTGTTAAGTGCAATTGCATGGATGCAACGCCGTCCGGTCTCATGGCGACGACCTTGTCCAACTGGGCTTTCCAGTGTTCCAAAGAAGCAATCTCATTTTCCCTGACTTTCTTTTCAAAACGATCCTGATATTCCTTGATAAACAAATCGGACGAGCTCATTTGTGCCATCGTCATCTCCTTTTTCTCGCGTATTAAATTATTATATCATTCGACGCTTATCTTGCAACAGGGAATTTGAAATCATAATTTGACACTACAGGGTAAATGCTATAAAGACACTTCCAAAAATGTGAAGAATAAACTTTATGCCATCAAAACCCCAACCAGAAGACATTGCCGGCGGACAGGCGCTGATCGAAGGCGTCATGATGCGCCACGGCAACAAAATAGCGGCTGCCGTCAGAAGACCCGATAACGAAATCGTGTTTCAGGAACAGGAATATATTCCCCTGACCAAACGCCATAAAATTCTCGGATGGATGTTTATCCGCGGAACAATCACCTTATTTGAAATGATGATTGTCGGATTTAAAGCCCTGATGTTTTCCGCCGACGTGGCGCTGTCTGAAGAGGAAAGAAAACCAAAAGACTGGGAAATGTATCTTTCTCTTTTGATAAGTTTCTCGATTGCGATTTTCTTCTTCGTCGTCGTGCCGGCGTTTTTCTTCACCAAAATAAAATTCTACGTAGATAATCTTTTGCTTCTAAATATTCTGGAAGGTTGTGTCCGTCTGGGAATGTTCCTTTGTTTTCTGGCGGCGACGCTCCTCATGCAGGATATGAAACGTGTTTACATGTATCACGGCGCCGAGCACAAAACCGTTTTCGCCTGGGAAAACGGCCAGGAGCTTACCGTGGAAAATATTAAAAATTATTCAACCCGCCATCCGCGCTGCGGAACGAGTTTTATTCTTTTCGTGATGATTGTGTCCATTCTGGTGTTTTCTTTGCTGGGACGTCCCGATTTTCTGCACAGAGTTCTTTATAAAATTATGCTGCTTCCCGTTGTTTCAGGAATTTCGTACGAAGCCATCCGGTTTACCGGCAAATACAAACATTCCAGACTGGTGCAGATTTTAAGCTGGCCGGGATTAATGCTGCAAAAGATCACCACCCGGGAGCCGTCGGACGATCAAATTGAAGTGGCCATTGCCGCCATGAAAAAAGTCGTTTGATTTTTATTTCAGGCTCATTCTCCAACTTTTTCGTCAAAATTAATTTTATTTTCTGCCGAAGTTTCTCTGCTTTCTTCTCATCAAATCCATATAAGAGATTGACTTTTATTGCTAATTGAAGTATTTTCCAAAGCACAGACATGATTTTAATAACTGCAACAGGGGGAAGATTTTGATGTTTAAACGGTACGTTTTGGTTCTGATCATTGTGTTTGCTTCCATTGCCTTGGTTTATCATGCTGACGCGGCGAATGAAGATACGGTGCAGATCAAGCTGAAGAAAACCGCCATCGCCAGAAAAAACCTATACACTTACACCGTTAAAGAGGGAGATATTCTTTTAAATATAATCAAACAAATCCCCGGCACAACGGAAAAAGACATCCTGACAAACTATCAGCTTATTAAGGAACTCAATCCTCACATACCCGATATTAACAATCTGGAAGTCGGCCAATCCGTCTTTCTTCCCGGAAAGCCGTCAACGGCAGACGATTCCTCCAAATCTAAAACCGTCTCGACTTCCGTTGAAAAAAGCCCTTCGCCTAAAAACGTATATTACACGATAAAAAGAGGAGATACTTTATACAAAATCGTTCGACGTGAGTATAAAGTCGCCGAGACCGGCATCCCCCGGATGATTCGGACCATTAAAGCCATCAATCCCCGCGTTAGAAACATTAATAGAATTTTTGCCGGAACCGTTATAAAACTTCCCGGAAAAACCGTGTTCGTTAAATCCTCTGATGAAACAGTACTTCGGACTGATGCCATGGAAGAATTATCAGGAAAATCCATTCAAGCGGAAAAGATCATCGAAATCAAAGACAAGAAAAGCATGCCGCCGGAAGTGCACCTTGCTCTGCTCAAACATATTATCACCCAGATGAACGGAACGTTCACAGCAACCGGCAATTATTATCTCCCTCTTCCTCAGGCGGGACAAATTACCATCGATTGCTCTAAAATGCCGCTCATCGAATTTGACGACAACACCACGGTCTTTCTTGATCTGGAAAACAGGGCTCATAAAAATTTAAAAAAGATAATTTCGAATAATTGGAAAAATTATCATTTGGTAAAGGCGGATATCAATGACGACACGATCGGTATCCTGAAAAAAATCATGAGCGCCACAAAAAAATATAACCTCATTAAAAGTGAACGGCCATTGACTTTTGGAGCGCTGCCGCCGGTCGAGGTCACGGTCGATTGGTTAATTGTCAAACCCATCCCCGGGCAACAATCGCAATCCATTATCCAGGGTTTGCGCCTGATTTATGACAATAATCTGCTGCTGCCCAATTCAATCAAAAACTATGCCCAGAAAAATGGATTAATCATAACTGAATTTTCAGAAGAGACCGGCATGATGGGGAAACCCGAAGAGTTGTACTCTCTGCCGCCGGTTTCCGTTTTCCCGACGACGACGGCAAAGGATTTTTCCTACGCGCTGGCCACACATCTGGGGCTGAATGCCGAAAAAGATGTGGAGATCCAAATCTTCGACTCTGTAAAGGATGGGTTTAATCTTTCCCTGAAGGCGGATGTTCTGATCAGCAAAGAAAACAAAAAATATGTCATTTACTCTCAATCGCTTTCTCAGCAGTTTATCAATGCTTTAAAACAGGCCGGTCATGACACGATCTTCATCAGCGATGGCGATTCGCCTAAGAACATTCTGGCTAATATTCTAAGTGGCCTGGACATCCCTTTTCATTACGGCAGTCACACCTTTGCCGGTCCGGAAAAAAACCAGGCGCCTTATGCCTTAAAATTCAACGGCACTAAAATTAACGAAAATCTATACGTTGTTAATTTCGATATGGATCCCGGATTGCGCGGATTACTGCAAGAGGTATGGTCCGTCCAGATAGCCCGATATTAATTTATTTTATAACATTCCGGAGACGTCCTCATAACCGACTAAATCGTTACCCCAAATCTGCTTCGATTGTTTCTTTTTTTAATCGATGTAAAATTATCCATGGGTCAATCTTGTTTTTATTGAATCGTGCTTCACAGAAAGACAAATTTCCCCCCTAAAAGTATTTTCTAAGGAATATTTATGGTCAAAGCTATCGCTCTTTTTTCAGGCGGATTGGACAGCATCCTGGCGGCAGAGTTAATCCGCCGGCAGAACGTTGATGTCCTCTGTTTGAGTTTTACCACACCTTTTTTTGACGCCCAAAAAGCACTGGCCGCCAGTCGGCAAATCAATCTGCCTCTGGAAATTCAGGATATTACGTCCGAACATCTGCAGATGCTCAAAGCGCCGCGTTACGGTTACGGGAAAAACATGAATCCGTGCATAGACTGCCACACCTTGATGCTTCATATTGCGGGCAGGAGGATGAAAGAAACCGGAAGAGACTTCATTCTGACCGGAGAAGTTTTGGGGCAGCGTCCGATGTCACAAAACAAACAATCGCTATACGTTGTCGCCAAAAACTCCGGCTATCAGGATTATATTTTACGTCCGCTTAGCGCCATTCTTCTGGATCCCATAAAGGCGGAACGAGAAAAACTTGTCGATCGATCAAAAATGCTTGCCATTCAGGGACGGGGACGAAAACAGCAAATGCAACTTGCAGCCGACTTCGGTATCGTTAATTACGCTCCTCCGGCGGGAGGCTGCCTGCTGACCGACCCAATCTTTTCCAGGCGTTTACGCGATTTACTTGCTCATCAGGCTGCGCCGGACATACGGGATTATGAATTACTGAAATACGGCCGTCATTTTCGTATCAGCAATCAATGCAAGATCATCGTCGGCAGAAACCGTGCTGACAATGAAGCGCTGAAAAAACTGATTGTTCCCGGCGATTTGATTTTCAACATGGCTCATTTCCCCGGCCCCCTGGTGCTGGTTCCCAACGGCGCGGAGTCCGATAAAATCATTGCCTCCGCCCTGTGCGTCCGCTACAGCGATGCGCCTCCTGATGTTCAAACGAACGTTATTTGCATGAAGAACAATATCGCAGAAAAGTTAACGGCATCCCCGGCGACACAAGAAGACTGTCAACGATGGATTATTTAACGATCAAGATGGCTTCATCAAACCCGGTGCCCGGGACATAAAAGATCGTAAACGGTTTTGACAGGGTTAAAAACGATGACCGGCAATCTGACAAAAACTGTGTTCCAGTAAGCCATGGACCCGTTCCATAGCCCCGGAACTTCCAATGCTTTGAGTTCACGGCCCTTCTCATGTTTTGAAGTAATCAAATACGTATCGTGATTCACAAACGTCCGGAGATTGAATCGTTTGCCCCGATAATCCTTTATACAGCACACCATATCGACCGGATTAAAATATCCGGCTCCCGACCAGATATCGGCCTGATCTTTTTCCCGCATATTCACATGCGCGTTTTCCACAATCTGAAGGGTTTGCGTTCCGTCCTTTTCTTCAACCCAAAATGGACCTCCTCCGGGGTGATTTTCATTTTTCACCATACCGCAAACACGTAACGGGCGATTCAATACAGACAAAAGAGTCCTTATTTTCTCCGTCCTGGATAGCCTTAAAAAACTATGGGGAAACACGATGTTCAATTGGTCCGAACAGAAAATAATTATTTCATCCAACTGCGAACGACGAATATTATTATTTTTCAGTTGCCGGATGTGCGTAATAATTTCTTCCCGCATCGAGATAGCCAGTCCGCCGAGCATTTTTCTGTAGGGAATAATTTTCCCCCAAAGCGTTTCCGGAGCAATATTATCGATATTGCGAACAAATATAAAATCGGCATCCAGCCTGTTTAGATTACCCAGGAGGGCACCGTGACCTCCTGGACGAAAAATGATTTTCCCTGTTTCATCCCGGAAAGGCAACTGATTTTCATCGAGCGCAATGGTCTTGGTGGATAATGCCTGGAGCGACAAGGATATTTTATATCTTATCTTATTTTTTGCCGAATAACGCGGAATGACCGCCTTCAGGAATCCGATTACGGATGATTTAAAACCGGGAGCAAGCGTAAAATGAATTGAACTTTCATTCCCTTTGTTGACCGTATAAAGAGCGGCTTCAGCAATGTGTTCTTCCATCGGCGTGCGAATGTCTTTTGAATGATATCGATGAAAAGGAACAAGCGCTTTCGGATATTTTCCGAAATGAAGGCCATCGGAAGATAAAATATATTTTAATAAACCACCGATATTCTTCTCTTTAAGCAGCGTCCCACCCTTCCTGCTATCGGCAATCCGATCATAAAACGGAAGCTGCTCAAGATATCGGATAAAACGTTCATCCAGCGACTTTGATCCGAAACTTCCTTTGCTTCCGACGGCGAACCATTCGCTGAACATGCGGCTGGCGGCTCCCGATGCGGGAACAAATTTCTGCAATGTGTATTGGCCGGATTTCTGCTCATACAGGGAAATAAATCGCCTTTGTTGTGCGGTTGAAAAAGAAAATATTCCGTCATGAACCGCGCAGGGCCTGTTCAATTTTATGAATGTGGGGCCGCGCCGGTGCATCGAAAGTTGTTTTTCCACGGATTGCAGATCAAGTCCGAAACGTTCTATCTGTCGGACATCTTTCGCAGAAAACAGCGAACGATTTTTTTTACCCAGCAGTTTATTCATGTTTTTTTCATAACACCATCACCCGGCATTGACAAGAAGAAACCATTGTTCTTGCCATTTTCAACCCCGCAACCGAGTCGTTTATTCGTTTGACAAACTCTTTCCGCCTTAGTACATAAACGGCAAACAACGGGAGAAACGGCCATGAATCACAAGGGTAGATTATGGGGCGTCATGCTAGCGGTCGCTGTCATGATGACCGTCACGATTTCAGCGGAAGCGCAGATCGGATGGCAGAAATCGGTGGGACAATCACTCGTGGATGCGCTGAACATCAGAGAGCCCCTTACCTTCTGCAACGAAAAAGTCCCTTTACACGAACCGGATGTTAAGGAAAGACTGGAAAGAGAATTGCTTGTTTCTCTTCAAAACAGCGATGACGTCATTTTATGGCTGAAACGCGCCAACCGTTATTTTCCCTATATCGAAAAAGTTTTGAGGGATAATCGCCTTCCGGACGATCTGAAATACATCGTCATCGCGGAAAGCGCCCTGAAACCTCTGGCGGCATCTCACAAAGGAGCGGTCGGTTTCTGGCAGTTTATCGAAAGCACCGGAAACAAATACCGTATGACCATTAACGATGATATCGATGAACGTCGAAATTTCTTTGTTTCCACCAATGCGGCCATTGCTTACCTGAAAGACCTTCGATTGATTTTCGACTCCTGGACCCTTGCCGCAGCGGCCTATAATATGGGTGAGGACGGCTTGAAAACGGAAATGCTGATGCAGCGAGTGAACACATATTATCAACTGCACCTGAACCAGGAAACGCAGAGATATATTTTCAGAATTCTGGCCGCCAAGATCATTTTATCCGATCCTCAAAAATATGGATTTTATCTGTCGCGGGAAGATCTCTACCATCAGCTGCAATTCGATCAGGTGGAAATATCGTCAGATTACCCCGTGCCGATTCATGTCATCGCCCAGGCAGCCAATACGTATTTTAAGATGATTAAAGACCTGAACCCTCACTTGAAAAAATATCACCTTCCTGCAGGCCGGCACGTTATTTTAATTCCCCGGGGGGCTGCAGATCGTTTCTCCGAAAGATATGAGACCCGGCTGAAACAATGGCTGGAGGAAAAAGAAAAATCGGTCTATACGATCAAAAGAGGAGACAACATCTATACCATCGCCAAAAGCTTAAATGTATCGGTAAAAGCAATCATGATCTGGAACGATATCTCCAGCGTGAATCAGAAATTGTCGCCCGGCGAGAAGCTCTTTATCTTTAACCAAAATAATTGATTCCAAAGGTCCAGGAATAACATGGCCGGAATCATTCTGAAGATGTTTCTTCGACATTTTCATTAAAAACCAGTCCATCAACGGCTTTTCTTAATTCTTGACAAATGATTTTTTTCTGATTTAATCGCCGTCAAAACAAATGATGTCTTTCACTGAAATGATCGACGGCGGGAAACGCAATGGGAATCACCGAGGCAATTAAAGCGCTCAAAAAAGAAAAAAATGCCGTTATCCTGGCACATAATTACCAACCTCCTGAAATTCAGGACATTGCCGATTTTGTCGGCGACTCACTGGGACTCAGCATTGAAGCTTCAAAAACAAGTGCCGAGATCATCGTATTCTGCGGCGTTCATTTTATGGCGGAAACCGCTAAAATATTATCCCCGCAAAAAATCGTATTGCTCCCCGATCAAGACGCCGGTTGCCCGATGGCCGACATGATCGATCCGGAAGGTTTAAAAACTCTGCAGGCAAGATACCCTCGTGCTGTTACGATGTGCTACGTGAACTCATCAGCCGGGGTCAAGGCGCTTTGTGATTACTGCTGCACGTCCGCCAACGCGTTGAAGATGGCGCAGAAGATTTCCACCGGCAACAGAGAAATCATTTTTGTTCCCGACCGGAATCTGGCACAGTATGTATCCTCGACGGCGCAATGCAGCTTTATTATCTGGGAGGGATACTGCCCCGTTCACGCGGATATTTTACCGGAACATATCCTTCAGGCAAAAAGTCGTCATCCCCGGGCCAGGGTCATTGTTCATCCCGAATGTAAATCCGTCGTCACCGAATTGGCAGACATCGTATCGTCCACCGAAGGCATGAGCAGATATATCAAAAATTCCACGGAAAAAGAATTTATCATCGGCACGGAAACCGGAATCATTCACAGACTCAAAAAAGAAAATCCGGATAAAATTTTTTATCCCGCCTCGGAAAAAGCAATCTGTACAGACATGAAAATAATAACTCTGGAGAAAGTCCTCCGGTCGCTTGAAAATCTCTCGTACGAAATTACCGTCTCCCCCGATATTGCCGACAAAGCAAGACGCTCCATAGAAAGAATGCTCGAAACATTATAGAGCGACCAGGTTTTGCATATAAAAATTTTGGGAACAACATTATGAAAAAGAAAATCATTGCGTCAAGTGAATTTGGGGTATCCGGGCCTTATTCCGCAGCCGTCGAAGCCAATGACATGATTTTTATTTCCGGACAGCTTCCGGTTGATCCGGAAACGGGAGAAATAATCAGCGATATCAAAAAGGCCACCGGTCAAATTCTTCTCACCATCCGGAATATTCTGAGAAAAACGGATCTGGACTTGTCCCATATCGTCAAGACAACCATATTTCTGAAGAATATAAAAGACTTTCCGGCGGTTAATGAAGTGTATGCCGTTTTTTTCCCGGATAATCCTCCGGCCCGTTCAACGGTAGAAGCCAGCGTATTACCGAGGGGAGCGCTGATTGAAATAGAGGCTATTGCGGTCCGGGAATGAAATCTCCCCGGCGTCTGATATCTGAAACCAGGACTCTTATCCTTTTGATATAAGTTATTTGCTTTGCTTAAGCGCATTGCTTTTACAAAGATTCTATTCCTACGCCGAGGTACATTGGACATGCCTACAAAACGTAAAAATGCCGTCAAAAAAAAAGAGTCGGCATTCTCCGAAAACAATCCTTCTCTTCTATCGGAAGAAATCATTGCAAAAGCCGGTGTTGGAATATACATCGTTCAGGATAAAAAATTTGTTTATATCGGCAACTTGTTTCAAAAAATCACCGGTTATTCTGATGAAGACCTGATGGGAACCTTAGCCCTGAATAACATTTTCCCGGAAGACAGAGAAAAAGTCAGAAAAGAAGCCATTAAATGTTTAAAAAAAGAAAGCGTCGAACCGTATGAATTCAGATTCATCAATAAGAACAAGGAACTGAGGTCGATCCTGGAAACAGTCTCACCCATTGTTTATAACGGTAAACCGGCCGCACTGGGAAGTTTCCTGGACATCACGGAACGCAAAATTACCGAGGAGGCCTTAAGACAGAGCGAAGAAAAATACAGAGCCATTATTGAAAACATCGAAGATGGTTACGTTGAACTGGATCTTCAGGGAAACTTTATATTCTTTAATGATGCCATCAGCAAAATGCACGGTTATCAAGGCCATGAATTGCTGAAAATGAATTATCGTGATGTGATGGACAAAGAAAATGCCGAGAAAATATATACAAAATACAACAAGGTCTTCCAGACCGGCGTGCCGGAAAAAGAATTTGAATATGTCATATTAACGAAAGACGGGCAACGGAAACATCTGGAAACATCCATATCCCTGATCAAGAATTCCACAGGCCGCACCGTCGCTTTCCGAGGCATCGTCAGAGATAAAACGGAACATAAACAGGCGGAAGAAGCGCTTCGTCAGAGCGAGGAAAAATACAGAAGCATTCTCGAAAATATCGAAGAGGGATTTTTTGAAGTTGATCTGGCCGGCAATTTCACCTTTTTCAATCATTCGACGTGTCTGCTTCTGGGTTATTCCAGAGAAGAAATGATGGGAATGAATTACAGGAGATATACCGACAAAAATTCCGCCGAAGAAGTGTTTCGTACGTTTAATAAAATTTATAAAACCGGAGTACCCGTCAAGGAATTCGACTGGCTGATCATCCGGAAAAACAAAACCAGAAAATACGTCGAAGCCTCGATATATCTGAAGAAAGATGCATCAGGCCAGCCCATCGGATTTCAGGGATTTACCCACGATGTGACCGAACGCCTGCAAGCCGAATTCCAGAAAGAGGCCGCGCTCGAAGCCCTCAGTGAAAGCGAGGAAAAATACAGAAGTATTCTCGAAAATATTCAGGAAGCCTACTTTGAAGTCGATCTTAACGGAAACTTCACCTTTTTCAATGATTCATTATGCCGGATTACCGGGTGTGCCAGAGAAGACCTTAAAGGAACAAATTACAGACAATTTTCCGATCAGGAAAATTCAAAAAAAGTTTTTCTGGCTTTCAACAACGTTTTCAAGACCGGTCAACCGACTGAAGGATTTGACTGGCTGATTATCAGAAAAGACGGAACAAAAAAATACATCGAGGCTTCCGTGTCGCTGAAAAAAGACTCTCACGGCAATCCGCTGGGATTCAAAGGCGTCATTCGAGACATTACCGAGCGCAAACGCATCGAGCAGGAATTAAACTACATGGCAACGCATGACGCTCTAACCGGATTGCCCAATCGTTTAATGTTCAATCAGCTTTTGAATCAGGCCATTCTTTCCTCCAAGCGCCACAAGAAACAACTGGCCGTGTTCTTCATCGATCTGGATCGTTTCAAGATCATCAATGACACTCTCGGCCACGAGGCGGGAGATATGCTCCTTCAGGAAATTGCCCGACGGTTCAGGCAAGCCCTGAGGGGCGTCGATGTTGTCGGTCGGTTGGGCGGCGATGAATTTGTAATCCTCATAGAAGATTTTAACGATGTTGACCAGGTCTCAATCGTTGCGCACAAGATTCTTTCCGCCGCCATCAAGCCGATGGTTATCATGGGAGAAGAATGCCGCGTTACCGCCAGTATCGGTATCAGCATCTTCCCCAAAGACGGTCAGGATGAGCAGTCATTGATGAAAAATGCCGACATCGCCATGTATTTCGCCAAAGAGGAAGGCAAAAATAATTTCCAGTTCTATTCCAAGGAAATTAAAACGCAATCCAATGAACGTCTTTCCATTGAAACAAATTTACGCCGTGCGCTGGAACGCAACGAACTTTATCTGTATTATCAGGCCAGACTCGATTTCAAGACCAATGAAATCACAGGCGTTGAGGCTCTGCTTCGATGGGACAATCCCTATCTGGGCACGGTAACCCCCACCCAGTTCATTCCCATCGCCGAGGAAACCGGATTAATCGTGCCCATCGGCAAATGGGTGCTGAAAACAGCCTGCGCGCAAAACATGGCATGGCAAAAACAGAATCTGCCTCCTGTCTGCATGGCTGTCAATTTATCTCTCCGCCAGTTGATTGATGAGAACCTGCTCAAAGACATTCAAACGGTGCTGGATGAATCAGGCATGGCGCCGAATCTTCTGGAGCTCGAAATAACGGAAAGCATGGTCATGCATAACCCTTCAAAGCTCATTCAACTGCTGACTAAAATCAAGGACATGGGTGTACGGCTGGCGATTGACGATTTCGGCACGGGGTATTCTTCCCTCGCGCAAATTAAACACTTTCCGATAGACACCCTGAAAGTGGACAGATCGTTTATCCGCAATCTTCCGCAGGATTCGGAGGACAAAGCCATAACTGAAGCGATCATCACCATGGGAAAAACGCTCAGTCTTACCGTTGTCGCTGAAGGAGTGGAGACCATAGAGCAGGAGAATTACCTGCGGGAACACGTTTGTGACGAAATGCAGGGTTTTTATTTCAGCAAGCCGGTAAAAGCCGACGATTTCGCCGATTTGCTGCGCAAGCACAGTCCCTCATCTCATCAATAATCTCCCGGAAATGACGAAAAATCAACGGATGGCATTTTTTCATTTATTGACGGATTTGTTCTTCAACTCGGCCATGGCCTCTTTAGCGGCATTCGATATAACGGGATGACTGTGATCGGCAAGGGTTTTCAAGAATTCGACAGATTTTATTCCGCCGGCTTTTCCCAAAGCAGAGGAGCAGGCGCACAGCATATCCATGCGTTCTTTGGTCGGTTCAGTTTTGATGAATTTCAGCAGACCTTTTTTCTCATTCAGCAAATCGGAAGCGATTCCGATCATTTCATTTTCCCACGCCTGATTTGAACAATCTCGGAGATGACTCGTGGCTTTCAATAAACCGCATACAAATGTCGTTTCACTGGCGGCCATGTCTTTTTTGCGCAGTTTTTCCCTCAGAAACAGCAAAAGCTTATTGATCGATTCGCCGGAAAGAAACAAGTCGTGTTCAATCAGACTGGCAGCCTGATTCCGCACTTTTTCCTCTCCGTCGTTCAACGCTTCCATGACGGCTTCACTGGCATCTTCCTGATTCATTTTTACCATGGTTGTCAACGCTCTCGCGCGGATGCTTGAATTGGAATGTTTGGTAAATTTCCGAACCAGTTCGATATCGGCACCATGACCAACATGGACAATCGCCAGCAGAGCGGTATTCAGAATGGTCAGGGATTGATTCCGATGATCGAGGACATCTATTGCCCACTGCCTCGCGAATTCACCCTTCCGGGAAAGAATTTCTACAATGCCTTTTAAAACATCCGGATCTTTCGATTTGTCGATCATTACATCAACTATTTTTATGCCCATCGATTTTAATTGCAGCAAAACGTCACCGATTTCTTTTCTCAAATCTTTATCGGCGTTAACGTATGCATCGACGATAACGTCCTCCGCCCCTTCGAAAAGAGAATCCGGCATCTCCGCAAGCCATTCGGATTCGCTGATCATTTCTTCATGTCGTAAAGATAAATCGTTCATGGCCTTTATGATCCGGGCGATAACATCCCACTTTCTCATCCTGACCCATTCCGGCATGACCCTTTTAAAAATATCTCCGAGCGCCTCCATGTCTTGCTGCGAGGTTACATTTAATGAATTTTCCAGATAAGCATCCAGTCTGGAGATCACTTCATTAGCCAGCAGGCTGCTTTCCCTGTCGGAACGCATTGACGCCGGCAGCATCTCGTCATCAATAATCTGATGTTCATAGAGTTGTTCAAAAAGATTTTTAAGGTTCGGTATGCGCTCGGAATGGATTCTTCGTGCGGCTATTTTAAGAACTTTAACCAGATAAATGTTTCTCTTCTGAAATGCGTTCTCGTCTTCTCCTGACGACCCTTCGGCCATGTTGCTCTGATAAATCTCAAAAACAGCCGCGGCGACAGGTATAACCGTATCCGCCGGTAAAGAGCTGATAATCAGTTCCCCCAGTTCATCGATTTCCATAAAATGAGTGATATGATCAATGATGATGTCGCAATTAATAATAAGATCTTTCAGCAGATCAAAATTGTTGAGAGGACGGATGATGTCTTCCACGATCTGTTTCTTTATCACTTTCATTTTTTCTTCAGAAGCGTGACGAAACATTGGCACCACTTTCAGATCCTTGGCCAGACGACGCAAGATGATTGATACCCGCCAGGGAAGTTTTCCTCTGGAAAGCACAATATCGGTTTTGAAGATGGTGGATACTTCGGTAATGCCCAAATCAACAAGCGATTTGGTCAGGTATTCTCCAAGTTTCGACGTATCTGCAGAATCGGCAATCGGTTCGCTCATCACGTCGATGAAGGACTCAAAATGCTCTGCCGTAATGTCTTTTTTGATGACGAAGCTATTTAGACTTTTTCTCTCGAAGTAATCCTTCAGCTTAGGGACAAACAAGTCCGACGTATTGGATTGCGTCAATTTTCTGATATTGAACGGTTCGTCAAGAATCCCGCTGATATGGACATCAACCTGATCTTCAACGTCATGACAGGTCAGCATGATTTCAGAAGAGCCACCCAGCGCGTTTTTAAAAGCATCATAGAGTCCTTTTTTGACTTCCTGTGAAACCGGATGATGGGCATCATAATAACCGCTTCGGGATATGGCTTTGGTAAGTTCTATAACAAAATCGCAGGTGGTTTTCGCCTTGGCAAATTCTTCCGGCGTAAAATCCTTCTTTTCATCCTTTTTATAGCCTGTTTCAGCAATTGTTTTCATTGTATCACCTCTTTTGTGATATTTTTAAACAACAGCTTTAAAGACGATGTTATTGAGACAGCGTGTCCATGGGTTTAGACATGCTTATTGTTCTTCAGAAGGATCACGGTATTCATAATTTAAATGATTAATTTATTTTATATCACGGATTTTCATAAATACAAACAACAAATATCGGTTTTTCAATTCATGTCATATAATTTGACAAAGACGGTAAAGAAGTTTAATAAAAGAACCGATTTCACTGAAGGATGTAGAAATGTTCCGGAAAATATTGAGTTTGCGTCGTTATACAAAATATGCTCTTTATCTGTTGATCCTTGTTTTAACGTCAGCGCTTTGCGCCTGTTCGATAACACGGTTCTTCTCCCCTTCCCCCGTTAAGCCGGCAAAAATAGCTGTTGTGCTGGGCGGCGGCGGCTCCAAGGGTTTCGCGCATATCGGCGTGCTCAAAGTTCTTGAAGCACAGAGGATCCCCATTCATATGGTCGTGGGAACAAGCGCGGGAAGTCTGGTCGGCAGCTTGTATGCTTCCGGCAAATCGGCTTTTCAATTGCAGGAAATCGCGCTAAAGATGGACAGTGACAAGGTCATCGACTATGACTGGAAAATATGGAGCGGCGGACTGATTAAGGGCGACAAACTGGAAAATTTCATCAATGCCCATGTAAAAAATATTCCCATAGAGAAACTCAAGATTCCCTTCTATGCCGTAGCCACCAATATCGCCACCGGTGATGAAGTTGTCTTTGCCCGGGGAAACACCGGCATGGCGGTACGCGCCAGTTGTTCCGTGCCGGCCGTTTTTCAGCCCTTTAAAATCGGCAATATCACGTATGTGGACGGCGGCGTGGTCAGCCCTGTGGCCGTTGATGTTGCCCGCCGCAATGGCGCCGACATCGTCATTGCCGTGGATATCTCCGGAGGGATCGTGAGAACCGTACCGGAGGGAATGATTGATTCGATGAAAAAATCCGTGGATATCATGTACTCCAAAATTGCCGAATACCAGATTAAGAATGCTGACATCGTCATCCGTCCCAACATGAGAAACATCGGCGCCACCGACATGGATAAATTTAACGAAGCAATTCTGGAGGGTGAAAAATCGGCAACGCTGAAACTGCCTGAACTGCAAAATATTATGGAGAGGTTGAAGCGGGAAGGAAGAATTTAAATACGCATGACTTCCCCGTCAATGCAGCTATATGATTATTATCGGCGGCAGAGCCCACAATTTGGATGAAGCGATTGCTGTAAGTAAACTGGATTTGCCCTTTATAGAAATTTCTCTAGACGATCCTCAGACAGTGTCCGCCTGGCTTGACCGACTTCTCGACATGAAAAACGCCTGTGGCACGGAATTCCTTGCCCATTATCCCAACGAGGACAATCCTTTCGATGTCAAAATACTGCGGGATAAATTCCTTCCCCGCATCCAGGCGCTGATGAAAATATCAAGACAACTCGGCATTCATAAAGCGACGCTTCACTTCTGGATGGATAAACGCTGGGCATCGACCGACTTAATTCGCGGAAAGCTGGAGATACTTAAACGCATTGTAGATGATGGTCGTGACTGCGACATCACCGTCTGCATTGAAAATTTAAGCGAGCGCGCTGAAAGCTTTGCGCCCGCATTTGATGCGATTCCCGATTTACGGATGACCCTGGATATCGGACACGCTCAGCTTCTGAGCAGGCAAAACACCTCTTTTCGTTTTATCGAAGAGCATTTTCCCAGAATCGCGCATATACACGCGCACGACAATCGCGGCGGCAAAACGGTGAAAGATGATCTTCATCTGGCGCTGGGTGAAGGCCGTGTGAATTATCAGGCGATTTTTAAGGCGCTCATCAACAGGGGGTACAACTCAACCGTAACCACTGAAGTTAAAATCAAAGACATGCTTCGAACCAAACAGACGCTGGAAGATTTCATCAAAACTCAGTAGAACGTTTCCAATTCTTTTCTATTGCCCCAGCGCGATGGTTTAAGCTTTCCCAAAACGTCCGGCGTGTTCTGCCGCAACACTCCGAGTTTGTCGAAAATGATTTCTATCTTTTCTCCGGGATTCAGCCATAAATCGTTGTCCAGGCCGGTACAATCGGGAATGGTTCCCAGCCCGATGACCGTTCCCGGCAAAGGCGTGAAAACGGTTTTCATATATTCGAGTGCTTTTTCAGGATGATCAGAATATTCCGAGGTGCTTCCCTTCCATTCAAACCGTTCACCTATTTTCACGTTGACATTCAACGCGAGAGGATCCCCGGTTTCATCAGGCGTAACAATGAACGGTCCCAGTCCCTTGCTGTGGTCAAAATCCTTGCTTCGCGCCGGGCCGGTTCCGATCATTTCCCAGAACTGGACGTCGCGTGCCGACGAATCGTTGAAAATCGTGTAACCGGCTATCGGTTTATTTTCATTTCCCGTAATGATCGCCAGCTCCGGTTCAATATCCAGATACGATGAGTAAACCGGCCAGTGAATGGTATCGCCATCGCCGATTATCGCATTATGGTTGCATTTATAATAGAGCATTTTCCCGCCGGAGGCTGCGCTTATTCTTTTTTTAACAACCGGTGCAATAATCCGGCCCAGCATGCCGAATTCGCGGCGGACCATGGTTGCCGCGGAATTGCCGAGATGCCGCGGCGTCAGCCCGAAATCAATCAACGCACGGGGAACGGCAACCGGCGGAAGTATCTTCGCCATCTCCAGCGGAATCTTTTCCGTATCGCTCAAAGATGAAAGACATGTCTCTCCATACCGCAGAAGCTCTCTGGCCTCATCTTCGCTGGAGGGCAGATTTTCCAAGTATGAATCAATATTGACAAGTTTTTCGTGCTTTTGTCCGGTTTTCCGCATTAGCGTTTCAAAGGAAACCGCATAATTTTCGATGACGACGCCGAACAACGCCGTCTCCTCGGAACCGTACTGAAAATTCAAAAGCTTCATAATGGCACATGCCTTATTTATCGGTTATTTACAGCTTTTTTATGATGAACTTCTTTACAATCCAATACGCGATCAGCACAATGGCCATCGCCGTTACGGATAAGGATAAAATCCACTTGGTATTGGTCGCTAGGCCGGAAAGAGCAACGAGCCAGGGTGTTGCCCGGTCGAGGTCTGCGAGAAAATACACATGCATCGTGTTTTCAAATATGTCGCAAAGTCCCGCAACGAACGGCATCAGAACAACCCCGTTGAATTTCGGATTGACGTTGTTCATTTTAAATGCCCGGGCTATCAGTAAACCGAGAAAAATGCTGTACCAGACGGGATGAATGAAATCCAAATAGAAATGCTGATAATAAAATCCGATCCTGCCGGAGGCCATCCACTCCAGAACAATGGCTTTGAATTTATCACTGCAAAGCGTTGTCTGTAGAGCCAGCGCGTCAAGCGTGCCGACTTTATGCAAGATCGAACCAATGATAATCTGCGATGTGAAATAAAGGAAGGCAAACAATCCGATGAGGAAACTGGAGTCCGATTTTTCCATGATATATTTTTCAGCCGGAGCAAAATATTTCATCGTTTCACCTCATATGTTTATACTGTCAATCAGCGTTGCGGCATTGGTTATAATCCTGCAACTTTCTGTTATATTCATCGACCATGGATTCCATGACTGTCGTCTTGGCTTTTGCCTCGGCCACGAGACGGTTATACCAGAGACTCTTCTCATTGAAAACATGGATTTTTTCGTTAATTTTCTGAATCCTTTGTGTGTCTTCGAAGGTGTATTTTTTATCCCGTTCGATGGATTCCTGGTCCGTGTCCAGTTCATTTTTCAGCCGGACAAGCTGGTCCTGAAGAGAGGTGATCTCCGCTTTTTTCATTTCGATATCACGGCTGAGATTTTCTGACGGCGCAACACAATTATTGTGTGCAACCGGCGGTGATTGGAGGCCGAATATCTGAACGGCAACATAGGTTTCCTTGCCTTTCATATTCCCTCTGATCACGGCGGCACCCATATCCCGGACATCCGAAGAGAGAATGTTTTCTCGGTGGCCGGGACTCTGCATCCAGCCGTCAACTATCTTCTGATTGGTGTAGAAATGACCGCTGCCAATATTTTCGGCGATAATCTTATACGCATAGCCAAATTCCCGCGCCAGATCCGAAGCCTGTTGGCCGGTGGGTGAAATATGGGCAAAATACTGTTTTTCCAGCATGTCGTTCGCCCTGGCTTGAGCAATAGCGTTCAGCAGGTGATTTTCCAGAAGCGGCGGCAACCCATTGCCCTCCCTCGCCCTGTTGGTCAAATGAATGACGGATTCCGCGTTTAGATTCTCCTGGGGGATAAAGGGCCGTTTTATGCCGATCCGTTCGTTGCTCTCCAGCGCGACACGGTAGTTGGAAAAATTTTCCGCAGCAAAAAAATCAAACAGCCGCGGCAGATTTGTAACAACGGCAAAGGCCATAACGGCAAGAGCCATGATGACAATGAAATTTTTTCCCCAGGAATCAGGTCCCGTCGTCTGGTTCACCGATAAAATGTCCCCTTTGTTGTGGAATGATATGAATAATAAAATCAGGTGTCAAGAAGGACATAAAAATGTTCAGCAATACCGAAGGAAAAGCTATCAATACTCGATATCCATCGTCGCTGATATTTCCCGCACAAATTCTATTTCACGCGGAACTTTGTAATTGGAAAGATAGGTTTTACAGTAACGGATAATTTCTTTTTCGTCGATGTTTTCTCCCTCGTTCAAAACCACATGGGCTTTGACGATTTCACCGCGCATCAGGTCTTGCTTGCCCGATACCCTGGCGGCTTTCACCGCCGGATGCGCATTCAGCACCGTTTCCACTTCGCGCGGATAAACGTTAAATCCGCTGGTGATGATCATCCTCTTCTTGAGCCCCGTAATAAAAATGTAGCCATCTTCATCCATCCGGCCCAGATCGCCCGTGTGCAGCCAGCCGTTTCTGATGACTGCGGCCGTTGCCGCTTCATTCTTATAATAGCCCTGCATGACATTCTCTCCCTTAACGGCCAATTCGCCGATTTGATTGCGGGGCAGTTCACCTCCCTCATCGTCAACGATTTTGATTTCCACGCCCGTTATCGCCGTGCCGATGGATCCCGGTTTGTAAACCTGATCGAATCGATTAAAAGAACATACAGGCGACGCTTCCGTTAATCCGTAACCTTCCAAAAGCTTGAGATTGAATTTTTCTTCAAATACATGCATGAAATCCGCCGGCATCGCCGATCCGCCGGTCACGCATAGTTTCAAAGAACTCGTGTCGTACTTGGACGCCTTTTCATAAAAAATCATTCCCATAAACAGACGCGGTACGGCCGATATGTAAGTGATTTTTTCTCTTTCTATCGCGCTGAAGAGACCATCCATGGTCAGCCGGTCCATCATCACAATGGAACAACCGGCACGAATCGACAGAAGCATATTGGCCGTGGCTCCGAAAGCATGAAAAAGCGGGATCAGCGCCAGCGCGACATCATCTGGCGCTCTTTGCGCAATAGTTTGAGTCACAACAGCCTGTGAATACAAATTGTGATGCGTCAGCACGGCGCCCAAAGGTCTTCCCGTCAAACCCGCAGTATATATCATGACCGCCGGATCTTCCGGTTTGATGTTCACCGGAATAAAGGACGAGCCTTGTGAATCGGCGCCCGGAAAAGGTTCTTCTCCCTGATTTAAGGCATCAACGGCAATCACCTGCCGGCAGGATAAAAGTTGATCTTTGATTTCGTTAAATTTTTTAATCTGAACGGATTGCGTTATCAGAATCTTCGAATCCGAATTATTCAGAAGATAAATCAATTCCGACGGCGTGGTTAACGGATTAATCGGTACAACCACCGCGCCGTTTTTGACAATGCCGAAGTAAGAGTAAACAAACTCCGGAATGTTGGGGAGCATGACCGTTACTTTATCACCCTTGCCGATTCCTGATTTCCGTATTAATCCGGCAACCGCATTGACAGCCCGGGTTAACTGTCCGTAAGTAATATACTGCTTATCGCTGATTAGGGCGGTACGCTCACCGTGTTTTTGAACCGCGTCGTCCAGTAAGTTAATGAGATGAATGGCCTTGAAACCTCCCCGAAAAATGCTGGTCACTTAACACAACCAAGAATCTTTTTTCAAGAAAATAAAAAAAAGCATCGAAGATAAATATAATGTAGTTTTTGTATACTAAATACAGCCAATAGTCTAATATTTTATTTATCGGGTGTCATGACAAGATGTTTGATATGCTGATATATCCAATACAATCCATACGGAAGATACAAGAAATGAACCGCTTTCATCAGAGATCCATCCGATGTCATAAACGTAAATTTTTCTTTATTTTCAAGTCCCTTCTTCACTTCTCTAATTCCAGTAACCTCATACCATCGGCCTGAAAATTGTATATCCAGCTTTTCAAAAGACTTCAGTCTTTTCATGAGTTCCATTTTTGAAAGAGAAGAAGGATCTGCGATGGCGGATAGCGACAGACAGTCCTTCCACGAATGGTAACTCCCTGCTCCCTTTTGCGATTCGCCATCGACCCCCTCGGAAACCATTTGAAGAATCTGAGGAATATAGCGTGCCGCTTGAGTGGCTTTTTCCATTTCCAGATCAGACAGATGATCATCAGACCTCACCGGCAGATTTTCCTGAACCAGGATACGGCCGGCATCCCATTCCGCCGTCATATAATGAAAGGTAAACCCGCTGTATGGCTCATCTTGATAGAGAGACCATGACGTTGCGTTGCGTCCCCTGTTTTTTGGCAAAAAGCTGTTATGATAATTTACTGCATATTGAAAAGTTGCCAGTAATGAAGGACTGAATTTCCTGAGACAATAGAATGACAAAGCGATAGTCGGTCTGATCTTGTCTCGCAGATATGCAATAAAAACCGGATCGTTAATGTTGCCCAGCGGAGGGATGACCAGTTCAAAGCGATATTTTCGGGCTAAACGACATACAGGGATCGGATGAAGAGATCGATGTTTTCTTTTTATGGCCGGGTTCATAAAAGATCTGAGGTTGATAACAGCCGTATACAACATGCTGTATATAAATATTTTTGAGGTCGACGGTCTTTCCGGAAGGCAAATGGCAACAAGATCAAAATCCGCACGTCTGGATATTGCAGCCAGCGTGCCTTTGATAAGAACAGACGGAACACCCCACACCGTATTGGCAAAAATAACCACGCGATGCATCTTGTTGTTTCTCCGGTTGTTCTCTTTTCCCCAATAATTCATCAGACCATGATTGAAACAAAAAGCAGAGCCGGAAACGGCTCTGCTTTTTGTTTATTTTTTTCTGCTCCTCAAGGATTGTCATTCATCAGTCATCCGCAGACATCGGATCTTCCTGCTTAACGGACCGATGATCTTTTAAACAGCATCGCCACCGCCGCCGGGAGGACACCCCCATGATATTTTCATTACTGTTTCGTCTTCGATGGGCACTTCATAATAGGCATAAGGCTCACGAATCACATCTCCTGATAAATTCTGATCGATGGCTCTTTTCGGAGGAACACCATTTAAATTTTCCATAATATTCTCCTTTCTCATCATTATTGTTTTATTCATATCTTTTGAAATGATAAAAGATTTATATTTTTTGTCAATCAAAATATGGCTGGCTTTTCAGGATTGCAGATTCCCTCAAATAAAGGGGTACATGCTTGAAATTTCCGCAAATAGTTTGCCGCTTTTTTCTTTCAGGATAATAAAGTTTGTTTTGTAATATGCCAGGGTGATGGATAAAACGCTGCCGACATCCGAGCCGACGCCCATCGCTTCGAGATCGGTAAGATGCGTCAGGTTGCTGGAAAGGATGTCCGCGTCCATATTGCCCGGAGGATCGTTTTTGAACAGACCGGTTTTTATTTCTATGCCGTATGTCGAGAGCTGGGACAATTCTTTCAGAAAATTTTCATTGCGCATGCGGGAAATGGATTCTTTCAGGCGGAAGGCGACGTCGTAAACCGACATATTATCGATTTCGTCTTTTTCATAGATGGTCACACAATAATACTGCGCATTGCCGATGTAAAGTGGATCGATATCCGGATGAATGTCGCGGAAATTGACGGGCGTTCTCAACACGATTCTGTCCGTTTTCGGCATCATTACGCTGTGATACTTTTTCAGTAAATAAGCCGTGATAATCTGGTTGTCGGAAATGCTGTATTTTTCGTTTTCCGCCTTTGCTCTGTCTTTCATATCCCGAAGAAATTCTTCCGAAAAATATTCCCTTTTCGCATAGGTTTTTATGGCGGCTCTTTTGACTCGCTTTTGAATAACGTCGCTCAGTTTCGACAAAGGCGGGGTAAATACCTTGTCGATATCGATGGAGCGAACCGGTTGGCCCTGAAACAATTTCTGTCCGGATGGAAGCAAAAAGGGCTTGCCCTCTGTGATGCACATCCACGCATAAAGAAACAGCATCAAGGAAATGCCATCGGCCACCGTATGCGAACAACTGATTCCGCCGAATATGCCGTCCCGGACGGGTATGCCCGTTACGGCCAACAGAGGCTCGCCCGGCAACGTTTTGACATGCACCATTCTGCTCTTGATTTCGTCGATCTCAATCTCGTCGAATTTTTTATCCAGAGACGGCAGAACAACGGCCAAGGCGCCATCCGTGCAGTACTGCAACGCAAATTTATCCCGATCGGTCATGATCAGGCGGCTGGAAAACAGATTATAATGCTCAATGGTTTTTAAAAGACTTTCTCGCAATTTTGATACAGGCGTGTCTTTCTTATAAAAGAAGAGAATTTCTATCGGCTCCGATCCCGGCATGGTTTGTTCGAATGCCGACAGCGGCAGAATGTCTTTGCCGTAATGTTGTTCCAGGTAGGCTGTCCTTGCCTGTTGATCGGTCAAATTGGTGTTCATAACGTTCATTTCTGATCAGAATCCGAATTTGCGGATGTCTTGATCTTAAACCAAACATTTATCATTTTATATCTTTGAAACATCTTCAATATAAACAGAATTGAAATCCATAATCATTTTCCCCGTTGATAAATTCTTCAAATCAACTATAATATCGCCAACCATCAAATCGAAAGGAGAGGAACTATAAAATTTTGAAAGCGGTCCCCCTGCAGGCGGAACGTAAATTCACCTTCACGTGGAGATTTAAATTCCAACTCAATTCAACATCGAAGGAGAAAAGACATGAAAATTTTAGAATGTTGTCCTCCAAATGATACTGGCGGCACTTAATTATCCGAACGATAAATCGATTCTTGAACAACCTCTTCCCGAAAGGAAGAGGTTGTTTTTTTGTCGTGCGATTCAGGCCATGCCTGCAAGATAAAAACCCATCACGAGCCGCCGTCTGATTTTTTCCCCAGACGGTCATCCATTTCCCCGATATAGGCGGCAAGCGTATTGCCTGCTTCTTCGATTGCGGTGCGGAGATGGTTTTCCTGCTGCTCGATGCGCGTAAGAATGTTCGTTTTCAATTCCGAATTTTTGGCTTCCTGTGCCCGCAACTGGCTCTCCAGATAGTTTCGCAATTCGGTAAAACGCGACAATTCCGCCTGATCCGCAAGCTCCCGCTGAGCCTTCAATGCCTTTGCGTGCTGATGGGATTCCAGAAGCGCTTTGGCCTGGATATACACCACAAACATCAGGCATAACATGACGATCAATACCAGTATGCCCAGCATCACCAGCCCCAGCGGCATGTGCACCGATGTGAAACCGAGCGATAAGTTTGTCGGCGAAACAAAGGTGCTCCAGTTTAAGGCGGAAAACGCTGCCATGGCCGCCAGGATAATCAATAACAACCAAGAATGTAATTTCATATCCGACGCCTCCCCTGATTTTTTTAAGATGTGCTGAAAATGTTTGCCGGGATTCTCTAATCTTCCATGTCTCTATAAAAAAATTATCTATTTCTTTGCTGAAGATTCGTAATGGCCTGTTTCGTCTATTATGTAGCATAAAATTCTTTTTTTAAAAATAAATTCTATTCCGCATCTTTCCTCTCTCCTTGACAAATTCTGTTGAATTCCTTATTCTTCTTCTCAAAACATTAAGGATTCGGTAGGGATAGATGGCTAAAATATTTACGAAAAAAAGCGTTCTCTTCGGTTTTCTACTGGTGGCTTTCATCATCATTTTTGAAATCATTATGGCCGCCGTTCCTCTTCCCGCCTGGCCGGCCTTTATGGTGATGATTTTCTTTTTTGTGGTGCATGAAGACATCCAGCAGGCACCACACATTCTGATCGGCGGACTTGCCGGCATCCTGTGCGTTGTTCTCAGCGAATTGTTCATCGACGTCCTGATGCCCGTTATGGGACATGAAGCCGCCAAGCTGCTTTTCATCGGCCTGTTCGTCTATGCAATTGTTCTTTTGAAGGATGCCCTTCCTTACGTCTTTAACAGTTACGCCTTCATGTTTTTTCTCGTCTCCGCAATTGCCCGGCCCGCGGCTACGGTTTCGCCTTTTGTCTGGATGGCCATTGAACTTGTTGTCGGCGTCATATTTATTCTGGGCATTCTGGGCATTAACCGGATCGTCTCCGCAATTTTAAAGGAAGAAAAATAAAAAAGCTCGTCTCATGATGATTGCTACAAAAACGATTAAACTTCAGACCCAGGGGTTTAACGATATTGTCAATATCACTCCCCAGGTTCTTTCCATTCTGGAAGGTGCATCCATGTCCGACGGGCTGATTTGTGTTTTTTGTCCCGGCTCAACCGGCTCGGTGACGACCATTGAGTATGAATCCGGCGTACTGCATGATTTGAAGAAAGCCCTCGAAAGGATCTCCCCATCGGACATCCCTTACCGGCACGATGAGCGATGGGGAGACGGAAACGGATTTTCGCATGTCCGTGCCGCAGTGATGAAACCATCTCTGACGATTCCACTGGTCGGCGGCAGGCCGACGCTGGGAACGTGGCAGCAGATTGTCTTCATCGACTTCGACAACCGAAAACGACACCGGGAAATCATCGTACAAATTATTGGCCAATAAACGGTTGAAATTAAGAGAATCGTATTTTGGATATGAAGGTATTATCAACTTAAAAGGAAATTATCCGATGACAAATCCGCACTCGCTGACGGTTAGACTGTTAACCCGTTTACGCGACATGCGCATCGTCTGGGACGTCATGGGTTCCCTGTACAACCAGCGCATTTATGACGTCATTTCCGATCTTTATGAATATATCGCTGAAAACCTGACCATCCGGGAAACTCAGCACATCCTCGAGGTGGGAGCCGGACGGGGCTACATATCGATATTGCTTGGATCCAGAAATCCTCAATCCAGAATTACAGGCATTGACTATTCTCCGATGCAGGTCATTAAGGCGGAAAAGTACCGCAGACAGAAGCAGATATCCAATTGTTCCTTTCAACAAAACAATGCCATGTCGCTGCCGTTCAGCGATTCTTCCTTTGACACAGTCGTCAGCGTCGGATCCATCAAACACTGGCCCGATGCTCACCGGGGTCTGCAAGAAATACATCGCGTTCTCAAACCGGGCGGATGCCTGATGATTTCAGAAACCGACCGGGGTGCCTCTGATGAAGACCTCCGGTCCTTTGTCCAACGGTTTCCGATCCCCTTTGTTCCGGAGTGGCTTAATTTCTGGGGGCTGCGCAATGTGATTTTCGGGCAGAGTTTTACAGAGGATCAACTGTCCCGCACCGTTCGTCAGGCAGGTTTCATCAATATCGAATGCCGACGGGTGTCTGCCTGTCCGTATGTGATTATCAAAGCCTGGAAATAATACCTGTCCAACATTCATTTTCATTATTTCCTTGCCAGAAACATGAATACTTTGTTAAAGAGCCAAGCTGACGAATTTAATTTGAAGGATGATGAACCGATACAATGAAACTGGAAGGCATCATAACCGTTATTCGCATTCCTTTTCTGATTTTAGCTCTAATCCTGGGTATTCTCGGCGCTGCCGTTGCCTGGTATGAATCCGTCCGCTACGGTTCGCCCTTCAACATCGGATATGCAGTTCTCGCGACAATCGGATTGATGATTGCTCATGCGGCGGTGAATATTTTCAACGACTATTTCGACGCGCGCAGCGGTCTGGATTTTAGAACCAGTCGCACTCCTTTCAGCGGCGGGAGCGGCGCCGTACCGGACGGTTCACTAACGGTCCGAGAAAGTCTGCGGTTGGGCATTATCTGTATTATCATCCTGATTCCTATAGCCGTTTTCTTCATCCTGAAAAGCGGCTGGATGCTGCTGCCGTTGCTTCTGCTGGCAATTTTTCTCATCATCTTTTATACGCCTCTCATCTTGAAGATGGGTTACCCCGAATGGTCGCCCGGCCTCGGTTTGGGCATCCTGCCTGTTCTGGGCGCTTATTTCGTTCACACAAATGAATATACCCCGACGGCTTTCATCGCCTCAATGCCTTCATATTTTCTGGTGCATAATCTTCTTTTAATCAACGAGTTCCCGGACGTTGAAGCAGATATGACCGTCAAAAGGCGAACCTTGCCAATTGTCATCGGGAAGAAAAAATCAGCCTGGGTTTTTTCATTCGTAACGTTGTTAGTTTATGTCTGGATCATCTGGGCGGTCATGTATCATTACATGCCTGTTTTCACTCTTTTGTCCCTGACAACATTCCCCCTTGCCATCCGGGTAATTAAAGGCTCACTTCGTTATGATGAAAAAGATGTGTTACTGGATACGCTGAAGAAAAACGTCGTGCTTGTATTGCTGACACAGGCATTGATCGCAGTGGGATACATTGCCGGCGGACTATTCTTGAACTGATTCCCGGATGGGATGATGTCCAGGCCCTTCAGAAAATGCGGTCAACATTTACACGACCGGTTGCGAAAAACAGCGTTCTACTTGTAACAAAGATCGAAATGTTTTTGAAGCTTTGTGGCGTATTTTTTCAAACAAATACATCCTTCATTGCATTGACGCTTTTCAATAAACGCGTCAATTTTACCGGTTGTGGCCGCCTTCCTGAGTTTCTTTTCAGCGTGCAGGTATGCATTTTCTCCTGTTGAAATATTTCTTTGAGGCTCATCCAGAATAATCTGCACCTGACGGGATGGAAAATCAATTTTACCGGACGGTGTTTTGATTACAATAATCTTATTTAAATCACCCAGATTAATATTTCTGGCCAGCTCTCCCGATGTCCGGGTCCATTTCTGATCATGGTGCTGGCTTTGCCAGTACAGGAAATTATACCGGGTCACGAACACCTCCGATCCCGGAGGCAGTCCCAGAAGCAAATCAAGATGAAAAACAAACAAGACAGGGCCATATTGATTATGGCCTTTATTTCGACCGGTTTGCGTATGTATGTCAACATGATCAAGGAATATCCATTCCCAGACGTTATGATTTTTATTTTCGGCGTCGGAATACAGAGGGGTTTGAATTAAATGATAATCTTCAACGAAACTGCGGGATAATAAACCGCCCTGTTCCAGAAAGGTACTGCTTGTGGTCACGGTATTTGCGTGATGAAGATTCGTCACTCCGATATTTCGAAGCATCTGATGAACGTCATTCGGTTTCATGAATTATCCCTCCATCGCCATTCTTTTAATTAAACGTCAGCCCTATATCACATATTAATCTGGAGTTCTGTAATTTTTGTTTTTTCGTCATTATTTTTCTTAGAAAAACAATAAGCAGATTTTAAAACGATATAAAAAATCCCGTGAGACATGACGGGCTGCATTGACCGCGGTCAATGAATCATTGGCATCATTAAATCTTCACATTTCGTTCAACGGATTGAACGATTCATCGTTAATCAAACGGAAAAATAAGGATGAATATTCATCCGCATCATTTCATCGTTTTATGATTATGTATATATTTCATGCAGATAGAATATTTTTTGTTTCTTTACAATAACCTGGCACGATATTTTCATTATTTTAAATGCAAATACAGGCAAACGGAGGTAACAGATCATGAAAAAAACAATGGCAACAGCATTTGATTCTTGTTTCTCTGAAACGCAAATATGACAAGATGTATGTCGGTGAAGTGGTCGGGATCTTCGCGCTCTACACCATTCTGATGGCGCTGTTCACCAACCCGGTCATCGAAACGGTGAAAACAATTGTGAGCTAGATATACAAACAGAATCATAAAATACGGATACTTGGAAATCCATTTATCATAAGAACATGATCTGTTAACCCAGAGGAGACCCCCCTTCAAGGTCTGGACGACTTGAGGGGGGTTTTTATTATAAAAAAAAGCATTATCATGAAACGAACATCCGGTTTTGATTCCATTACACACATCACGACGTCGAATAAGGGGAGTGGGGGAAACGAATGAATTCTCCCAACCGTTCAATAATGTCCAACTGCCCGTCCGTCGTGTAGAATTGCAATATCGACGTAACAATAGAGATGATGTATGCAAAATGTTACGGCGTGTTCCTTAAAAGCATATACGCCATTCGATACATCTATCGATGAATATATTCTTGACATATAATGTTTTGCTTATTATAAATTACCAATAATTTCTTATCAAAAAGAGGAGAAATCAATGAAGAAAAACAACCAGTGGCAAAAACCGGATATCAGCGTAACGGCGCAAAGTAAAAGAAACACCGGTACGGACCGGAGAGCAAAAGCACTGAATGGTTTGGGAGTTCCTCCCGCACCTGCAAGAACGGTGTACGCCAAAGGTGTTCCTCCGACACCTTCTACCTTGATATAACAGGTCAATAGACGATTTTTATATCGAGGTATTGATCCAATACAATGAGGTTTGCTTACAGGCCGGTTGTAAATTTCCATTTTCAACCGGCTAAATAGTTAATTGTACCGTTCTGTCACAAACCTGTCAACTCCCGCGTAAGGTCCATTTATGAAAAAACAAGTCTCCCCGGATGATGTTTATGCCCCATCCGATGACATCGTGATGCGCACAGTGGAAAATTCTATCGTCATCATTCCCCTGACGTCCGGCACCGGCGATACTGAAAATAAACCTTACATTCTGAACGCAACAGGACAGCGTGTATGGAAAAAACTGAATGGAAGAAGAAATCTGAAAAGTATCATCGCTGTTTTGGCGTCCGAATTTGAAACACCCGCTAAAGTGATTGAGAAGGATGTAACCGATTTTGTGCGGAAACTCCTGAAGAAAAAAATACTTGTTGCGATCCCCCCGAATTAATTTGAATGGAAGCGGAAACCGATATGAGGAATAAGGAAATCGACCTTCAGTATGCCAGGGAAAATATCGGTTGGGCTTATCATGACATGAAGTGGCTCTCGGAAGAAGAAGCAAAAAAGGCCCATCTTCAAAGAAACAGATTGCTTCAATCTATTGCCGGCAGAACGACCAGTAATTTTCTGGGAAATAAAATTACTCTTGGGCAATTGTCCGAGGGATGCATGATTTGCGGCGGCGGCGGATGGTCGTGCCTTTTTATTGGCTCCCTGTGCACGGCAAATTGTTTTTTTTGCCCTCAGGACAGGGAAAATAAAAAAAATCAACCGCCAACGGATTTTGGCATTCACTTTGATGATCCGGACGATTACGTCGATTATTTAAAAACATTCAAATTTAAGGGTGTCAGTTTCTCCGGCGGAGAACCTCTGCTGCAGTATGAGAAAATACTGACGTATATCAGAAAAATCAGAGAAAGAATCGGCAGCGAAATCTATATCTGGATGTACTCAAACGGCGATCTAGTGAATAAGGAAAAGTTGATCGCCCTGAAAAAAGCCGGCCTTAACGAAGTGCGGTTTGACATCGCAGCGAGAAAGTATGATTTGAATGCCGTAGAGTTTGCTGCCGGCATCATTGATACGGTTACAGTTGAAATTCCCGTCATTCCGGAAGATTATAAAATCCTCAA
This sequence comes from Deltaproteobacteria bacterium, assembly GCA_019136325.1. Next base: position 4,024 of record JAGVUJ010000072.1, on the reverse strand, counting down.
AAGATGCCTACCCCGAATGAAAGACATAGGCGTGGCGCATTTGAATTTACATCAATTATTTGCCACACAATATTGTTATAAGAAATTTATCGATCGTCACTACACGTTTTTGCACCAGCCCGACATTCCCGTTCTGGAATCGGAAATGACGGCATTGAGGATTTTGAGATACGCCCTTGACCGTAACATCGGACTGAACATTAATTACTGCTGCGCAATCTACAAACACAGATTTCAAAAAAAGGCGTACAAGGAAAGATTTCTGTCTCATGTGAGGAACGGATATGAAGGATTGACCGAATCGCTTTTTATCAGAGGATTGAAAATTGAGGAAACGCCTGCCAATATCGAAAAACTCGTAAAAATATTTCAAAAAAACACGCGTTGGAAAAAATTATGGTTTTTCGACGAAAACAAAAACGATTTGTTCGTTCATCACTCGCTTTTGAATCATATTGATTTCAATCAGTATCATCTCATCATCGTCTATTTCTCACCGCAGTTAACGGCAGAAAGACAGGGCGGTGATGAACAGAGCGTGAAAGTCGCATTGAATGCCGGCAGAAATGTGTATATCGGGAAAAGACCCGTCTACGAAGTGAAAATGACAAATCCAGTATCTATAAAAAGTTTTCAGGATTTGTTTATAAAAAAAGATGATGAGGTCGAAATCTTCAGAAGATTTTATCGGAACTATGCATTAAAGACAAAAGCCGATATTGATACGATGATGGAAGAAAAAGAACGTCTGGATTACTTGAAACACTGGGAATTTATAGGCGAAGGACTTTGTAATATCTACTGATGGCGTTTATTGATTTTACTTAGCGACACCGGCAATTCACAAAAAAGTCCCGGTTTCTGTCATCATTCAAATTTACAAACGTATAAATTTAACCGTTGCTCTGTAAAAGTTGAGACAAATTTATTATTGTTTGACCGGCTTCCCGGCGGCTGCTTTTTTGGCTGTCTTTTTAGAAACGGCTGTTTTTGCTTTTTTGCCGCCTTCGATTTTACTTAATTGCCACTCAAGTTTTTTGATTTTCGCGTAAACTGCCTTGAGCTTCTTATCCTGATCAAGGCTCTTTCCGGCATCGATGAGAGCATAGGCAATACTGCCCATTTCTTTCATCTGGTCCTGTATTTTCACATTCAGATTAAACATCTTATATTGTCTTTTTCCCTCTTCCGAAAGCTCGTTCATTTTCACGGATACAACGCTTGCTCCTTCACGCAAGACGGCAATACCCTCTTCCATTCCTTTTTTCAGGTTTCCTTTGATTTTATCAAAAAGATTTTCCATAGATCCTCCGTTTCATTGCTTTTTTAAATTTGAATGATCACGTTTAAGCAGATTATAAGAGACACCGTCTTTCCCGTCAACAGGATTTCCACGATGGATGTCCTGGAGTTCATCAAAGTGGAGAACGTTTTAGGGCAGAACTTCTTTCATCCTTTTTCCGGATGGAATAAATGATCGCCGGCGCCTTTAATGAAGAGGTATCATTACTTTCTTACTGATCATGACATTATTCCCGAGTTCAATCATTCACGATTCTCTATAAAAACGGGAATCCTCAACCTATCGACCTGATAACTTCATTGATGTCGATTTTCATAAATCGGGCAATTTTCCGTTCAACCGCCAGTGTTTGCTCTTTGTTTTGCATAATGCGTCTGCGAATATCTTCTCCGGTAGCATATCTTCGTATTAAGTCTTCCACTCTCTCATGGATGCTCACCACCCGGTCATGCATGACCCGTTTGTCGGCGTAGTAGACGATTTCTCTTTCTTCGATTTGTCCGTCAAGCTTCAAATCAGAGAGGGTTACATGTTGCTCGACAATTTCAGCAATACGTGGAAATCCCAGCGTTCGCAGAAGAATTCCACCGGACCAAGCGTGCTTTTCTTTCGTTTGAAGCGACCGTGTCTTGGTAATATCATGGAGCAATGCGGCAGCAATGACCAGTCCTCTATTTACCGAAATGCCTTTATGAAGATTGTCCGTAATCGCCAGACAAACACGCATAACCTGGCGGGAGTGATCAACAATATTCGGCAACATCGAATATCGGATCATCATCTCTTCACATTCGTCTTGATGAGGAATTCTGTCTTCAATAATTATTTTCATATCATCATTCACAAGTTTCCTTTTTCAGGTGCATATATCAATGAAAAACCCGCTATTTCTAACTGGTTTTTACACTTCTTTGGATTTTGTTGGATTACCTTCTGGTGGGGCGGCGGGAGTCGAACATTTTCTATAACTATTTTGAATTATTGACTTATCTAAGTTCATCTTTTTCCTCATACCCCCCAATATACCCCCATGTTGCATATTTGCTATTCGTGACTTCATTTTGGTGAAAAGTCTGATCGGGTTTATTTTTGATTGATCATCGCGTTCAGAAAATTCCGTGGGTTTTCTGAAAACGCGGCATAATTGTCCGGCGTGATTATAACAGGATACGCTTTCGGATACTTTTTCGTAAAGACATTTAAGCCCCGGGACAATTTACGCCTGCCGGATTTGACCTCCACGGCATAAAGTTGTCCCTGATAGGTGTATACAAAATCAACCTCTTCCTGCTTCTCGCGCCAATAATAAAGCTTGCCGGGCTGTTGAAGAAGCTGAGCGCCTACCGCAGCCTCGAAGATTCGTCCCCTTTTTTCCGGATCATTAAGAACATGCGGCCCTTCATTCATCGCATATAAGGCGGGGCAGGAAATCAGTATTTTGGGACTTGATCCCCGTGTCAAATGACTCTTTGTTGAATATTTTTCCAGCGAATGAATAAGAAATGCTCCGGAATAAAGCTCAATATAATATTTAACCAGATCAGTATTCCCCTTGTCCTGAAGTTGTCCCAGCAGCTTGGTATAACTAATTTCTTGCGCCGGGTAATGGCACAATATTTCGAATGCCTGACGAAACAGAGCAGGATTGCCAACCTTATGGTTATGTAGAATATCCTTGCCGACAACTGCTTCAATGATGGAGTCTTTCAAATAGGCATACCATCGGTCATAATCGTCTTCAAAGGTGACTGCTCCCGGATAACCGCCATAGGTTAAATAACGCTCCAGGTTGTATTTGAAAGCGCGTTTCATTTCTTCATATGTCCACTGATAAGTTTTGATTAATTCAAAACGGCCGGCAAGGCTCTCCGAAAGTCCTTTCTGTAACTGCAATGAACTGGATCCCAAAAGAATCACACGCAATGTTTTGGGTGCTCTGTCCCATAAAGATTTTATGGTTTCCGACCAGTTTGCAACTTTTTGAATTTCGTCAATCACCAGCAGTGTCTTTTTTCCGGAGAGCGACGCTTTTTGCCACTGTTCCAGAAGCCAGGTGCGATCCGTCGTCAAAATATCATCGGCATTGGCATAATGGGTAGCGTTGGGATAACGGGCTAAAAGTTGTTGAATCCCCGTTGTTTTCCCGACTTGGCGCGGACCAACCAGCACTTGAATCAGTGGCTGGCCCACTGAAAAGCGCTGCTCCAGTTGAGTCACAAAGGATCTTTCATATAATTTGGCCATAAGCGCATTATACATATTTTACAAGACAAGTCTACTATTTTTACTAGACTTATCTTGTAATAATATATGAATCATAGACAAAGTGTCCAATGAACAAGAAAAAACCCGCTATTTCTAACGGGTTTTTGTACTTCTTTGGATGTTGTTGGATTACCTTCTGGTGGAGGCGGCGGGAGTCGAACCCGCGTCCGAAAACCTTCCGCTGGAGCTTCTACGTGCGTAGCCTTCGTTTTATAACCTTCGCGCCGGTTTGCTCCCTAAGGCCGGATCTCCCCGCGCTATCCTGTAAGGATTCGCCGCCCTTCCCCAGGCAAAAAGTTTGGCTATCCTGTCTAAATGACGTTCCATTCCGGCCGACAGGAGAACCGGGTGGAACGTTAGCCGACTTAAGCGGCTAAAGCGTAATCGTAGTTGTCTGCGATTATATGTTTCCTACCTGTTTAACGAGGCCTGTAGGAACCTCGGCACGCTTCTACA
>JAGVUJ010000071.1 GCA_019136325.1 Deltaproteobacteria bacterium | reverse complement strand
GCCGTAGAATTTATTTTCACCGGTGGCCGGATTGCGGGTAAACGCGACGCCGGTGGCGGAATTATCGCCCATATTGCCGAAAACCATCGCCTGCACATTGACCGCCGTGCCCCACTCATCGGGAATGCCTTCTATCCGGCGGTAAGAGACGGCGCGTTTGCCGTTCCAGCTTTTGAAGACCGCGCCGATTGCGCCCCACAACTGCTCCATGGCATCGTCCGGAAACGGTTTCCCCAGAACGTCCTGCACCTTGGCTTTATAAATCTCCGCCAGTTCGGCAAGGTCTTTATCCGTCAGATCAACGTCCGTTTTGGCATTGCGGCGCGCTTTCATCGCCGCCAGTTCTCTTTCCAACTGCTGACGCACACCCATGCCTTCTTCCGGCTCGATGCCTTCGGCTTTTTCCATCACAACGTCCGAATACATTTGAATCAATCGGCGATAGGAATCCAGAACAAAACGGGGATTATTGGTTTTTTCAATCATGCCCGCAATAGTTTTTGAGGTCAGACCGATGTTCAAAACCGTTTCCATCATGCCGGGCATGCTGGAACGCGCTCCCGACCGAGCGGAGCACAACAGAGGATTTTTCGGATCGCCGAATTTCATTCCCGTGTCCTTTTCCATTTTCTGCAGCGCTTTTAAAACCTGTTCTTTTAATCCCTGAGGGTAACGGCCTTTATTTGCATAGAAAGCCGTGCAAACTTCCGTGGTAATTGTAAAACCCGGCGGGATAGGAATCTTAAGATGCGCCATTTCTGCAAGTCCGACGCCCTTGCCACCCAAAAGATTCTTGCTTTTTCCATATCCTTCCGAGAAAGAGTAAACATATTTAGCCATAACTTTGCTTCGCAACCTCCTTGGTCAACCCAGTAAATTTTAATGCGTTATATCGGCATAAGATCGTGCTTATTGTCAAGACAAAATTACATAAATGTTACCGGTGACGCTCATTTTAAATAATCAATTAAATTAATATCATGCTGTGATTATCCCGCTGACCGAACGACCGTAAAGACCTGATTTTTGATGTTATTGAAATGATTTAGAAAAGAAAAAAAACGGACAAAATGCTCTGCGCGGTCAAGGCGCAATCCGGCGTTATTAAAGAAAAACTAATCCATTAACCGGAAACGGATGATCTGGAAAATGGCCGATACGGCGTCTTTCCAGTTGATTTTTTTCCCTTCTTCATAAGTGCGTCCGGCGTACGAAATACCCGTTTCATAAACACGCAAACGCCTGCCGTTTAAACGCATGCGACCTCCATGTCCGTCAGATTAAGATTGGTCAGCATATTGGAAATGGTTGTCAGGATATTGTTGGCCACCTGATGCCAGAAATACAAAACACGGTGGGGTTCGCCGATAAAACGGCTGCCGTAAACCACATCCGCTTTACCGTCCAGAATCGGCTGCAACAATTTGGGATAATCGGCGGGATCGTATTCGAAATCGGCATCCTGAACAATGACAATATCTCCGGTGACTTTGGCAAAACCGTCCCGGAGAGCCGCGCCCTTGCCTTCATTAACCGTCTTGTTTATCAACTGCATTTTAACAGACGGAAATTTTTCCGGCAGCGCCTGCATGATACTCCAGGAATTATCCTGCGAGGCGTCGTTGACCAGAATCAATTCTTTTTCAAGACCGCCGGGAAGCGGCTGCGCAAGAACCTTGCCGATGACCGCCTCCAAATAACGGTCTTCGTTATAAACGGGAACGACTATCGATAACTTTTTAAATTTGGTCTCCCCCATTCCGACAGTCACCCCTCACCTTCATCCGCTTCAGAAACCAGACGCACAATCCCGTAAATTGTCATTCCGATGAGCATAAGCGAAGAGGAATTCTTTTCTTTATCCCCATCCGCTACGCTTGCTTTCCTACGTCGCTACGCTCCTGGGATAGTTCGGCTAACGTTTTAATGAACCTTGATTTCACGACACGTAGTGTCCGGAAAATCTTAGAGTGAATTATCCTGCCATCTTCAGGTGGCATGGACAAACTTCGCATTTT
>JAGVUJ010000065.1 GCA_019136325.1 Deltaproteobacteria bacterium | reverse complement strand
AAGCGGCGGCCGGAGATGTCGATATGATCAGTGAATCGGTGCCGGAAGACCCGCAACTCAAAGGCAAAGTCTTTGCTCAATTCAACGAACTCTGTCCGCAACGGACTGTCTTTACCACGAACACCTCATTGCTGATGCCTTCGAAATTTGCTGAAGCGACCGGCCGGCCGGATAAATTCGCGGCGCTGCATTTTCATGACGTGCGGGTTTCCAATGTGGTTGATATCATGCCCCATCCCGGGACGGATCCGGCCGTGACCCAACTGATTCACGATTTTGCCGTGAGCATCGGCCAGATCGCCATCATGCTGCATCGCGAAAATAACGGATATGTATTTAATGCCATGCTTTCCAATCTTTTTATGACCGCCTTGACGCTGGTCACAACGGATGTGGCCAGCGTTGAAGATGTGGATCGTTCCTGGATGGGCATTACGATGATGCCCATGGGACCCTTCGGTATCATGGATCAGGTCGGTTTGAAGACGGTTTGGACTATTACGGATTACTGGGCGGATAAAATGAAAGATCCTCAGTCCAAAGCCAACGCAAACTTTTTAAAACCCTATGTCGAAAGAGGAGACCTGGGCGCCAAAACAAAAAAAGGGTTTTATTCCTACCCCCGGCCGGCGTATAGTCAACCGGGATTTTTGACGGGACATGTAAAAAGTTGATATCGGTACGGGGCGGTTGATGCTGATTCCCATCAAGACCTCAATCGCCCCGATATTCAATCCTTTCTTCGGGCTTCACGGTCAATATTTCATTGACTCTCTTTATTGTTTTTTTTATAATCATTAAACAAAAGTCTTAATGATTCAATACAACAAGGAGGAAGTAAAATGGCGGAAGACGATGATATCTTGACGACGGATGATAATAAAAATCCTGTTAGCAATTACCTTTCCATTGTATTGACAATCATCGGCCTGGTGATGCTTTTGCTTATTAAAACACTGGGAATTGCTTCCTCTGATGAGACCGGCTGGTCTATTGAATTTGTCTTGTATCTTTTTATCAGTATGACTTTTGCCATTGCCGGCGGATTCCTGGCTTTCCTGGGATTATCAGAAGAAAACACTAAAAAATTATTCCCGGTCATCGGTTTGATCATTGCGGGAATATATGTAGCCCTTCTGGGGTACGTTATCGCCACTTCTATCGCATAACTTTTTCTATAAACGGCCATGTTTCTGAACCGCCGCTGCTTGAATTTTTATTTCAGGCAGTGGCGTGATGTTCACGGCAGGCCAGCCCCTTTCTTTCATAGGCATCCTGCAACCGTGATTGAACGAAAAACGGTGCTATCCGACAGGCAATGTATGGAGATTAAAAAACCTGATTAGCGACGGTTGATCCTTTAATCGAACAGTCACGTTAAAATCTAGTTGTTTGTGATTTCCAGAACCAACGTGGTATTCCCGGCGGCATCGGCTGCCGGGATATGTTTTTCTTCGACCAGGCCGATGGCCGATAATTGTTTCGACAAAGCCTTTAGTTTGCGATGGCTGAGGTCGGCTGTTAAAAATGCTATCCCCGGCATGATTCTTGCGGTTATATTTTTTGCGTTGAGTTGCGTTAATATTTTTTCCGCTTCCCGCGCGCCAGCATCAAGATCGGAAACTTTCAATACAATGTCGGATTCCATCAGCGCACGTTGCGCCTGCGACGCGACGCTCGCCTTCATGGCTGTTCCCAAAACATCACGATCTTTCTTCTGTCCGAATTCCGCATCAGATTGTGCCGGAGCTCTTGGGGCGGCGATTTCATGTTTGTCGTATTGCCGGTCGGAAGCCCTCTGCTCATTGAAATCTTTCGTTTGGTAAGCTTCTTTTTTACGAACAATTTCCTGCGGCGCGTCATCTTTCTTGCTAGCTTTTTCTTCTGCCTTTGTTTGCTCGGCAACGAAAGTATTTTCTTTTTGTTCCGGCAATGGGCTTTTTTGAATCTGAAGCACCGGCGCCGGCGCGGAAGACGGAACAACTTCTTTCATCCGGTCTTCTCCCGCCCGGTAAATGTATACGGCAAGCACGGCGATACAGACGGTAGCAAATATCTGAACGGGAATTTTAATCTGCAGGGGATAGAATAATTTATAAAGAAAACTTTTCTTTCCGGTTTCCTCTCGGACTCGGGCCATGATTTTTTGCCGGAACCAGGGCGGCGGTTCGACGTCATGAAGGCTGCTCGCCAGTTCTTTCGTCTTACGCAGCCGGGCAAGCGCCTCCGCACACTGCGGACATGATTGCAAATGCTCTTCCACGGCGGCTTGGTCTTCTTCGGAAAGCAAACCGTCCAGAAACAAGGATAGGTTGTTCTCAATATCTTTACATGTCTTCATAAATCACCAATAACCTTTTGCAGACAGTCTTTCAGCGCGTTGCGAGCCCGCGAAAGCCTTGATTTAACCGTTCCATCGGGCACCTTGAGGATGGCGCTTATTTCTTCATAGGAAAAACCCTGAATGTCTCTCAGCACCAGCGCTTCCCGGTATTCCTCATCCAGCGCGTTGATGCACTTCTGGACATGCGATTCTCTTTCGCGTTGTTCCATCTGCGTGCCGGGATTGCTCTCATGAATCATTGCCTGATCGCATACACGTCCGACTTGCATGTTCCCGGCATTGTCAATGGAAAATCCTTCGCGCCGGCTTCGACTGCTCAACTGCTTTAACCGGTTCTTAGAGTAATTGACAACGATTCGATAGAGCCAGGTGGAAAACTTCGCTTCCGCCTTAAACTGCCGGATGGACTTGTAAGCCGCAACAAAGGCTTCCTGCGTCACATCACAGGCTTCATCGTAATCGCCGATCATCCGGTAAGCGATGTTGAGCATTTTCTTCTGGTGCCTTTCCACCAGAACTTCAAAAGCCTCTGGATCGCCTTTTTGACAAAGCATGACGTATTCCAGATCTTCATCTCCGGCGGTCTCTGCCCTGGTGTTCATTATATTAGACATCCATAGCAACGCTTTTGTTCCCCTTCATCTGGCCATGCATGACTGAATTTACCGTGATCTTGCGTGAAAAGCCGGTTGTTTGCATTCGGATACGAGAGGCTGATCAATAAAAAATCGCTTTGGATTCGAATTCCCGCAATTCCCTGAATGTGTTTTCGCAGTCCTGCTTCCTTTGTTCCAGGCGCGACTGTCTGGCGACAATCTCCGCCGGATGAAGGCGTTTGCCGGCGACATTCTGGTTCCAGTCCTGGATCATTTGATGGACATCCCGGCAGACGTCATTCATTTTTCTCCGGAGCAGTTCAAATCGTTTAACCTGGGCCGGCGAATCGAATTCAATACCCTTCAGGTAAGAAGCATATTCCTTCATGCCCGGTTTAATGACGGTTCCGGATGTGGTTTCAACAGCGACCTTTTCCTGCGGACCGACGGTGGCCACCACCCAGGCGTGATTGCTTCCCATTGCCAGCTGCCGGAAATTCCACGCGGTGATGCTTTCGTGCAGGGTTCCGCCCATTATCTTCGCTTCAATGCCGTTGGTCACCAACTGATTCCAGACATCAATGGCCATGTCCAGACAAACGAACTCGCCCTCCAGGGTGTACGTGTGCCCCTTGTGAAATTCTGCGGCAATTTGTTCCACTATTTTCATTTTATCCGGTTTGGATGCAGCCTGCTGCGTTTGCAGGGGCGGCATGGCCTCCGGAGGAGGCGGCGCATCGGGCGATATAATGACCGGATCAGGAGAAGGAGCGATCAGAGAACCCGTTGCCGCCGGTGCCGTGGAAACAGTCCTGGACGTCGCCTGAGGAGGAGATGTTGTAAAATGATAAAGGATTAATGCGGCCAGCACGCCGGTTGCCATCAGAATTATTACATAATACTTGCCACGGAGAACCCGTGATGAATTATTTTTTGGAGCCGGTGCAGCCGGTATTTTTTTTCCGCAGACCGGGCATTTGAAGTTTCCGTTCTGCAGCGTATGCGCGATATCTTCGGATTTGAATTCAAAATCGCAATGCGGACACTCAATCTGCATGTTGTTTTTCCTTTGCTCGCTCAATTTTACCCGACAATATAGGTGCTGGTGCCGACGGCAATCAAAACGCCGCTGTCATTGACGAATTCCGTCCGGGCGACGGCAACCTTGTGTCCCAATCTTAAGAGATGGCCGGACGCCAGAAAGTATGATCCGTGCCCCGGACGCATATAATCGATTCGCATATCGATGGTTCCCATGCCGGTCAGGCGCTTGACGATTTTTTCCAGAGGCGCGTCCTTCATTTCGTTAATGACGTGTATCTGCGCGATAACCCCGCCGGTGAAATCCAGAATGGTCGATATGACGCCGCCGTGTAAAATGTTTTTTTCAAAGTTGCCGATAAGATCATCCCGCATGTCGATCCGGACAACGGCGCCGTCCGTTGTGATGGAATCGATCTTCAGCCCGAGATATTTATTAAACGGCATCTTTTCTTCATAGGCGATTTTCAACTGCTCAAGAATGACATCTACCGGTAAAGAATCCATTGTCAATCTCATCCCGAAAATTAAATTTTAAATGCAGAGCCGCCTTTTATCACAGCCAGGCTTTTTGTAAAACAGTTTTATTATCCATCAGCAGTTTCATGTAATCACGTTCCAGACGGATCATGTCCCTGTCTCTGAGGCGCAGCCACTCGGCCAGCCAGGCGAAGCGCAGCGCGACGATAAACTCCGGCAGGTATGTCCAGCTCATTTTGGAAATCATGCCTGATTTTTTCATCTTTCCGATGAAAATTCCGACCAGATCGCCGGAAAGACTGTGCGGGTTTTCCATGCCGACGCAGCCGATGAGATTGGCAACGTCGTAGAGTTCGCTTTTCAGTCCGCAGAATTCCCAGTCGATGACGCATCGAATACCGTCCGTTGACCAGATCATATTTAACGGATGATAGTCGCCGTGACAAAAGGCCAGCGGCAGTTCTTCATAAACGGGCAGAAAATCCTTTTCCAGAAAACCGACAACGCGGTTGATGTCGTTTCTGATGTCTTTGTTGTAAAGATTGATTTCACGGACCAATTTGTAAATGTAATTCTTCAGGGAGAACACGCCACGGGAGCCGGCCAGCGTCATCTTTTGCGATTTGCGACGCAGGGCGATGAGAAAGTCCGCCAGAACAATGCCGCGCCATTTATCAAAAATATACTTTTCACGGTCCAGTTCCACGCCGGGAACAAAAGGCGAAAGTTGCCAGAAAATATTTTGGTGCTCGAGAAGATGATTGCCTTTCTCATCGGTTAGATAAGGATTGATTGGAGCGAGTTTCTTCGCGGTCAGCAACTCGAGAATTGCCGCAATCTGTTTTCGTCCTGCCACCGATTGCGATGCAATTTGTTCCAGAACGAAGAATCTTTTGTCTGTATCTTCCAGAACCACACGAAACGCGGAACGTTCCGGACTTCCCTGAACAGGAATTTTACGATGGATTGTTTTCAGGCGAACCTGCCACAGGCCGGCCACGGCTTTCAGTGTTTCTCTGCCGAAAAGTGAATGCTCTTTCCCGGCAACAACGCGTCTCTTCGATGTTGTTGCCGCTGTGGACGACTTTCCTGGCGCATGTTTTTTCAGTGCGGACACTTTTTTGTCTTTGGGCTGTCTTTTGATTTTTATTTCCAGGCGCATCGCCGCACTTCTTTCCATCGCCGCGCCGGTGACCAGTAATTCCACCGGTCGGCGGGAGCGGGTATATTTGGCGGCTTTGCCCTGATGATGAGCGGCCAGTCGTTTTTCAATGTTATTAGTGATGCCCGTATACAGGCTTCCGTCGGAACAGCGCAGAATATAAACAACCCAGGTTTTGCTGTTTTTCTTAACGTTGATATTCATGACCTATGTTTTCTACATCAGCGAGAAAGACATTGCCATAGAAATTTACCGGCATATTTCAGAATATTCGCTTATTTATGAAGCTTAAAAGATAATCCTTGCTATTTATGAATAATACCTGTACAAGGTCCCGCAGTGATCGCGATAGTTATTGACCTCCCTTCCTTTCTATTTCAGAAATTTCGGCAGGAAAATCCGGCTAATCGTAAACGAATCCAACTTTAGCGCCATGCTTGCGGCCTGTTTTGGGCTTGCCATCATGGTACACGGCGGTGTGTTCTCAACCACCGCAATGAATAGAGCCGGGTTCAAATGTCACAAATACTGAAAAAAGAAGGAAAAAGAAAAAATGAGTTTTGAGAAGTTTGAGTTAAATGAGAAAATATTAACCGGCGTGCAGGCGTGCGGTTACAACGTGCCGACACCCATCCAGTTACAATCCATCCCGCCGATTATGGCAGGCCGCGACGTGATGGGCCTGGCCCAGACCGGAACGGGAAAAACAGCGGCGTTTGTGCTGCCGATTTTGCAGCGGCTGATGCAGGGGGCGCGCGGTCATGTCCGCGCGCTGATTATTGCGCCGACGCGCGAGTTGAGCGAGCAAACCCATACCGCCATCATGCAACTGGGACGGAAAACGAAATTGCGCAGCGTGTCCATTTATGGTGGTGTGAATATCAATGGTCAAATCAACAAGCTGCGGAACAATGCAGAGATCATCTCCGCCTGTCCCGGCCGTCTGCTGGATCACATCAACCGCGGCACCGTGGATTTATCCCGGATAGAAGTGCTGGTTCTGGATGAAGCCGACCATATGTTTGATATGGGCTTTCTGCCGGATATCAGAAAAATCGTCAAACATCTTCCCGCGCAGCGCCAGACCTTGCTGTTTTCGGCGACCATGCCGGACGACATCCGGTCGCTGGCCAACGATCTCTTGATCAATCCGGTGAACATTAAAATCGGCCACACGGCGCCGGTCGAAACCGTGTCGCATAAATTTTATCCGGTGCAGATGAGCTCTAAAACGGATCTGCTGAAAGATATTCTTGATAAAACAGATATGGATTCGGTTCTGATTTTTACG
>JAGVUJ010000315.1 GCA_019136325.1 Deltaproteobacteria bacterium | reverse complement strand
GGAACGCGAGACACCGTAATATCCATATTGGCTAAAATTTTAATGCGGGCAATGACGGATAAAAAGACCGATTTGGGCGGTGACGGCATTTCCAGAAGCTTGCCGTCAATACGATAACGCAACTGGACTGTGTTCTGACGCGGACTGATGTGAATATCGCTGGCTTTGCTGCGCACCGCCTGAGCGAAAATCGAATTCGTCAAACGGACCACCAGCGCTTCTCCCGCCTGATCCTGCAACGATGTAATTTGAACCGATTCCTGGATTTCCATCTCTTCCTCAGGTTTGGCTTCTATTTCCAGGCTTTCCATGATATCGCCCAGTTCCGATTGCACGCCATACATGCTGTTGATCAGTTGGTTGATCTCCATATCGGAACAGAGCACAGGTTCAACTTCCAGATTTGTTAATTTTTCGATTTGATCGAGAATTTTGATTTCCAGGGGATCGGCGGTGCCCACTTCCAGAAGATTTCCCTTGAGCCTCAAAGGCACCACCTGGTTTTTCTGCGCAAATTCAACGGGTATGTAACGCACCAGATCAAAATCGAGCGGGAAATCATGAACGTGGTATTTCTTGACATTAAGTTGTTCACTCAATATCTCCAGGATCTGCTTCTCATTGACAATACCCTGCTGTATCAGATACTGACCGAACCTTAAATTGGTTTTGCTCTGATTAATGACGATTTTCTCCAGCATTTGTTCGGTTAAAATACCTTTCTTAATCAGTATTTCACCAAGACGTTTTCTACTTTTCATACATACCCCACAATCCGTTCAATGTGACAAAATACGGCGGTTGAAAAAAACAGTGTCTTCGTCCCATCGAGATAATATTTTTGCTTTTTCAGCAACAACCTGCGGCAGTTTGTTTATTTGTTCCCTTGCCGATTCAACATCTTTAAAACATTTATCAATGACGACAGCATGCTCAAAGCCTGTTTTTCTATTCCATGAAGAAAAAAACGCTAGGGGCGGCAGTATTCGCTCCCGGGGATTGTTACGAAAAAGATTATACATGATTTCCAAATCTTGTCCACTTTCTAAAACGACGAGCATGTCCCTCTGATTCAGAGGTTTAACATCGGCGGGAATAGCCGGCAGCGTTATGACTGATCCCGCCAGAATCAGGTTTCGATTGTTAATATGAGGATTGACTGCAAAAATTTTTTCCATGATCTGAGGTCCGTTGTCGCCATAAATGTTATATGAGACCCACCATATTGTTCTTTTCTTCGTCATGGAAATCTTGCCCATGGAATCCGGCATTTTAACGTCCGTTTCTTCAATCACAGGAGCCTCGGAAACGTTACGAACCGTTACGGTATTCTTCGCATCGGGAAAATCGGCGCCGGCGGGAAGAGAGGATATTTGTTTTTTTGCATCCGTATTGATATGTTGAAACGTGATGGCGCTTACCGACACGCCCAGAACAACAATAAGCAAAAGTCCGGCCAGCGCCCATTCCAGTTTTCTGTATAACGTCGACGTAATGTCATCCCGGCAGCTTCTCACCAGAAACCATCCGGCTCTCTTTTTATTGCGAATGATCATTTTCAGAATAACCTGATGACAAAGGAAAACCACTCTCCGCGGATATCCTCCTGTGGAAAGATAAACAGCCACGAATCCCCATAAACTGAAAATGGAAGGCATGCTTTGAAAATTTCTGGCCACGTCGAGGCGATAATCGATCATCGCTCTCATCTGCCTGAAATTCAAGGGATAAAGATAGTACAGGAGATTGACTCTATCGAGAAGATTGGCCTTTCTTTTGAGAACAGCGTGGAACTCTTTCTGGGCAAAAATGATTATCTGCAGGAGCTTAAATTTATTTGTCTCGTAGTTCAGAAACTCCCGTAATATTTCCAGACAATCATCCGGAATTTTCTGTCCTTCATCAATAATCAAAACAACGATTCTTCTTTTATCCACACCCTTGTCAAAAAGTTTGTCCTTGATTCTTTCTTTTAAATGCCATTCACTTTGCGAACCATCGTCGAAATCGCCGATCCCCAGCATTGAAGCGCAGGTCTGCAGAAATTCCGCAGTGCTCTTAAATGCGGGATCAAGCAAAAGATGGGTTTCGATTTCCGATGCTTCGGAATCTTGTGAAGGAGAGGATAAATTCTGAATCAGTTTGCGGCACAAGGTTGTTTTCCCCGTACCGATATCTCCGACGACCACGTTTATCCCGCGGCGCAGACGAACGGCCAGCTCCAGTTTCTGCAAGCAATCGCTGTACTGGGGTAGTTGAAGAAGGAATTCCGGTTCCGGTGAATTGGAAAATGGCTCTTTCTTAAAATTTAGAATATTGAAATAATCCATTTTTGACGGCCATATTAATTTTTAACCACAGTCAAATAATAAAACCGCTTCACCTGCCGGCGTCTCTCCGGTTTTTAAAATTCTGATGTTGTTCAAAATAAAGTATATATTGAACCGCAAAGATTAACTGTTGCCAACCGGCAATATGTGCGGTGTGATAAATATCAGCACCTCTTCCATATTCTCACCTTTGCCGTCGGATTTAAAAGCCCAGCCGAGAACCGGAATGTCTTTTAACCACGGCACGCCGCTTTGAGCAAAAGTGTTGGTCTGTTTTGTCAGACCGGAAATAACGATCGTTTCACCGTCTTTGACAATCAATTCTGTCTGTGTTTGTTTTTTGATGATGTAGGGATCGCCCATGGACGACTTACGCGTCATATCGACTTCATCTTTTTTAACCAGTATCGTCATTTTTAAATTTCTGCCGTCAATGACATGCGGCGTAATTTCCAGACGTAAAACAACGTCTTCAAATTTGGTGGTTTGCGTTGTCGTACCGCCACTGGTTTCCGTCGTTACGTAAGGGATTCTTTCGCCATTTTCCGTAAAAGCTTTCTGATTATCCAGCGTTGTAATGGAAGGACTGGATAAAATATTCAACTTGTTATCCTGCTGCAGAGCCTGCAACTGCACTTCCAGTAAATTGCCGTCGATCCTGCCGAATAACAAGCCCAAGGTGCCGCCCACAAGCGAATCGACATTTTCAGCCGGAAAGTTCACGCCCAATCCCGATCGTTGCGGAGCAGTGCCGGCTCCACCGATCGGACCCGTCGGCGACAGACCTCCACCGGTCACAATCAGATCTTCTTTGCCTTGTGTGCTTCTGTTATACCCCCCCCACATGATTCCCAGATCCCTGGCCACGCCCTTGGTGGTTTCCACGATATTGGCTTTGATTAAAATCTGGGACGTGGGTTTATCCAGCTTTTCGATAATCGGCAGTATCTTGGTCAGATCTTCGCGCATAGCGGAAATGATCAGAGAGTTGCTGTGTTCGTCGACTTTGATGGAACCGCGCGGTTTGCCATCCTTGTCTTTTGTCAGAAGCTCCTGCGCTGTATCTGCAAGTTTTTGGGGATTAGCATAATCCACACTGACAACAACCGGCTCTAAAAGGGGTTCAACCCATTGAATATCCCGCATTTGAACTTTTCGTTTTAATTCCTGTTCAACATCGTCGACGGTCATAACCCGGACAATGTCGCCCTCCCACACATAAGACAAGCCATATGTTCGCAACAATCCCGTAAATGCCTTGTCCCAGGCCACGCCTTTGAAATCAACGCTGATTTCTCCTTTCAATTCATTTTTGACGAGAAGATTCAGGTTTACTGATTTGGCCATTGCCCGCAACACCGCCTTAAGATCGGCCTGGCGCATGGTCAGATGAATAGGTGACGAGGGAAGTTTTTTTGTCTCCGTTCCCATCAACGGCGTTTCCGAGATTGCTTTGGCCGTCGTCAGAACCGATGCATCAATTTTTTTGGGTTGAGCCGAGGGAGAATGCCCTTGAGAGTTTTCAGCAAGCGTCGTCCACTTTTCGAAGAAAGCGTCTTTCTTCTCGTTTTTGAGTCCTTCAGCGCAGCCCCATACAAACATCAGCGCTGTGCAACAAAAAACCAAAATCATGATTTTTTTATTAATCATAGAGTTTCTCAAGGCGATAACCTCCAAATGACAAATTTCATTCCTGTAGGGGAATTTCCAGATTATTCCCGGCACGTTTATCAAAAATGACAACTTTGGAAGACATGATTTTCTTCAATACAAAGCCTTCCTCTTTTAACTCTTCACCGATTCTGTACTCAATGCCATTGAGAACAGCGAGCTTACTTTTACCCGTATCCACGTAGCCCGAATAAATGATGGGCGCAGCTGCAATTCCGTCTTTTCCCTTGCTGTCTTTTGCCAGCCACGCCCGGTATAAATCTTTCTTCAGAAAAGGAGTCTTCCCCCAGTCCGCCTGCGCTCTGGTAATGACGTAATGATCAAAATCGGAAAGCTTGTTTCGGGTTAATTCATCGCCTACCCCGCTGACGACGGATTCAATTCTTGCAGGGCTATTCCCGGTTACAACTTTTTCCCCTTTATGGCGGTCCGCTATTAAATAAACATACGCAGCATATAGAACAAAAATTGCCGCAATAGCTAAAATAATAATTTCTCTTTTCTTCAAATTAGCCATAACCGCCTTTACTCGCCTACTGAATTGCTGTCCAAACCTTCATTGTAAAATCCATAGAACCGGTATTTTGCTGAATATGAATCTCTTCAATTTTTTCCAAATAGGGCAACGCCCCTATTGCAATCAACATTTTGCGAAGATCGGATAATTCTCCCTTCAAGACAATATGATGCGCAAAAGAAGTGGAAGGGCTTGCCGATGTATTAATGTCCGGTGTAAACGAGACGATTTTCAGCCCTGATTTCTGAGCCGCATTCTGAAAATCGTTCTGTATTTTTTTTACTTCCAGACGAGGCAACGCAGCCTTGGCCGGGTGCGGCAAAACCAGCGCGGTTTTACTTTCCGAGTTAGCGGCCAACGTCGTCAATACGGGCGCTAATTCCTTCTGCTCGTTTATCTGCATCCTTAATTTTTCATTTGTTTTTTCCTGGTTGGAAACTTTGAAAGAATACGGCAGTATGCCCACTAGAATAATGATTAAAATAATTCCACCGTAAATCACGGAATATAAAATACTGTTTTTCTGATGGATGTTAATGTTAATTTTTTTCATAACGATTAACCTTTTTTAGCGGTCAACACAAAGTGCAGAACGTCTTTCTTGTCAAAATTGACGATATTTTTCTGCTGCACAGACACCTTGTTGAAAAGCAAAGAGCTTTCCAGCTTTGCGACATATTGAATAAGATCAGACTCCAGCATATCCTTTTTATCAAATATGATACCTTCCAATATGATATCATTACTCTCCGCCTGTTGATTGCCTGCAGCGGCCTGGCCGGCGACTTTTTCTTCATTCATGCGCAGGGTGATTAAACGCACATTTTGCGGTGTCAGGTCGGAAACTTCTCCTATGGCCGCAAGATTGAAATACCTTTGCGTGTACCGGCGGGTCATGGTGTTCTGCAGCTTAATCTTATCAACCTCCTGAAGAATGGTCTCTTCCGATATCAACGGATTAAAAAGGGCCAATTCTCTTTCCAGCGCCAGATTGGTTTCCTTAAGAAGATTTAATCGGGAAACCTGATAAAATAAGCTTGCGCAGCACACGACCAACGCGGTCAGAAATGCTACAAAAACCAGCCGGTTAATACGTTTCGATTTTGTTTCCTGATTTTTTTCCCGATACGTAAAAATCACATTCGGCGTACGACTTTTACCGGAAAGGGCAAAACCCAATGCGGGTGAAATCAGTATTCTTTCGAAAGAGCTTAAAGATTCTTCCTGGGCTGTCGATTTTCGCAGTTTAAAAGGATCAAAAAATTCCGTTTTTGTATCCAATTGATCGCTGATGTAATCCAAGATGGATTTATCGAAATTTATGGATGACAAAATGTATATTTTTTCAACTTTTTGATTTCCGGAGTACGTTGTCTTTAACGTTAAATCGACCTGACGAGCCAGTCGCTCCCATACGGGAGAAATCATTTTCAGTATTTCTTCTTTTGTGAAATCTTTCAGCGAGTCGAATCCGTTTAATTCCTGCGTATCAGGACCGATACTGTAAAGAATTCTTTTTGCTGGTGTTGCTGCCGGTTTTAATCAATCTGGTCATGATCAGATTTTCTTTGTTATAAATATCAATCCGGGAGTAATCATCTCCTATGAACAAACTGGCGAAAATATTTTCCGGAGCAGGCATCCATTTTGACCGGAATATGTTTTGCATGGCAAAGGGAACAATGGTAATCCCCGCCAGCGTTACGCCTATATCTGAAAATAAAGACTTTATTTTCTCGACTTCTCTTTTGGGCGCGCTATAGACCATCACGGAATACTTGGGAGTTCCCTGATCGATGACCTCTTCATCCTGCCTCTCGAAATCAAAAATGTGTTTTTCTTCATCAAAGAATCCCTCTTTTTTCGCCGTCCAGAAAATTACTTTTTCCAATTGTTTGTCAGGCACTCGGGGGATTTTCAAAAAATGAACGTTAACCTCTGCCGTCGATATCTTGGTCCAGATATCACAATCGGCGACATTGCCGCAAAATTCAACAAGAGAAGATTTCAGCAGATTGGCAATTTCCGGAGAATCGACGGATAATTGGGGATTGATTTTTATGATTTTCTTATCGGCCAAAACCGGCTGGTTAAAATTATTGAAAGCGGTTTTGACCATACAGATAAACTCACGGCCAATGTCGATGCCTACCGTATATTGCTTTTGATTGAAAAATTTTCTGGGCAAACCGATCGTCTTTCCCGCGTATCACATTGAGAAGCTTCTCTGTAGAGTTGATATCCTTATTGATATTAGTCAAAGCGATCTCCTGTTTGTCGACGCTTTCGTTTTTTTGTAAATTAAAATATATATTTATATCTTATAATGAAAACCGGGGACCTTGTAAATATTTTTATTCAGCTTTAAATTTCAACAAACTAAAACAAGAAAACTGCCAGCAAATCGAATTTTACTATTTAATGACTTGAATGATTAGCAGTTTTTTGTTAAAAGAACAACACTTTTTTTAAAAATACGCTTAATTTACCAGTTGTTATGAATAAAAAGAAATTTGTCACCGTTTGCCTGGTCGTCCTAGCGATCGCTCTTTCACTCTATTTGATGGATATTTATTCCACCGTCGGCGCCGATATGGAAAAAGTCACCGGCTCTGCGGCAGTGTCAGCCTCAAAAGAGAAACGCGATTTACAATCATCCGGCTCTTTGCATTCAGACGACTCATCCAACAAGGATAAAATTCCCGATTCCATCGTTGATATTTCTTCCGGTTATGTAATTGTTGTTGATAAGAAGCAGCAAAGATTATATGTGTTTCAAAAAAATGGAAACTATTTCAAAGTCTTTGAAACCGCATGTTCGACAGGGAAAAATTCCGGTTCCAAACAGATTGCCGGCGACGCTAAAACCCCTGATGGAATTTTTTTCGCGACCAGTCTGTTACACAATCCAGGGCCGCCGGAAACGTTCGGTTCTCTGGCCTTTACGCTTGACTATCCGACGCTGTCCGACAAAAGAGCCGGGAAAGACGGCAATAATATCTGGATTCACGGAACAACGAAACCACTGCTGCCCCAACAGTCAAACGGCTGTGTCGTGTTGAGCGACAGCGATATAAAAAAACTTGTCAATTTCATCTATTTAAACAGAACCCCGGTTATCATTTCCGAATCCATCAACTGGGTCCCTCAAAGCCATATTTCCGCTTCCAGGGAAGAATTGAAAAAAATCTTAACGGCCTGGCACAAAGCTTTCGTCGAAAAGGACCTAAAGAGGATTGACTCCCTGTATATTGAAGGAGCGGAAATTAAAGGCAGGAAAAGAGAAGATCTTCACGAAAAGATTAAAAACTTAACTTTTATCAATAAACATTTTGTTCTGCAGCCGCGCGACATATCGATTCTGCAGGAAGGCAATAACGCCGTTATTATTTTTGACCAGATTTTTGCCGTCAACAATAATAATTCATTTCAGGGTTTTTATAATAAATTGATTCTGGAAAGAATTAAAAACAACTGGCACGTGGTGGACGAATCGTCAACATACGACACGGCGGCCGGCCAGCAATTGGCGTCCGTGAAAGACAAGCCCAAAGACATGCAAGTCTTGCAGACCGGTGAAAAGAACGTTCAAAAAGATATCAATAATTTGGTTACAAAATGGCGTTCAAGTTGGGAATCCGGAAATATGAAAACGTATCGCAGTTGTTATGCTTCCGATTTTCAATCCAGAGAAATGGATCTGGATGCATGGATTTTACACAAATCGAACGTCCGGCAAAAAAACAAAAACATCAGAGTCGGTATCAGTAATTTACAAATTTCCGTTAACGGCAATACAGCCAGGGCGTCTTTTGTTCAGCAATACAGCTCTTCTGCTTTCAATACCAAAGGCAAGAAAACGCTGGAATTGAAAAAAGTCGGCGAGCGATGGAAAATTCACAGAGAAATTATGTGACAGCGCGAAAACAATTCAGTTGACGTTCTTTGGCCATAAAAAAATTTTTAGCAGTGCGTCTCTTGATGATCTTACAAACGCATGCATAAACGAACGCTTGCGCACCAATGGCTTGTGTGCACGTATCCCAAACAGACCCCGGCTTATGCTTTCCTCATTGTCATGCAGATTTGCCGGAAACAGTTGCGGTATTTTCAGCGGTTTCTTTCTTGGATTCTTTTCCTGGCTTTTGCATTACGATGGAGTCCATCGGACAATCCATACTGCAAAAACCGCAGCCAATGCAGGCTTTGGCATTTTTTAAGGTTGGAAAAGCATCCACTCCTTTTTCACGCGGCCGCTCTGACATGGCCAGGCATCCGGCAGGACAGGCATCAATACAGATACCACAGGCTATGCATGTTTCTATGGTTATTTCCGGCTTGGGCCATTCGGATCGTTTGATCATCGTGCAGGCATTCCCCTGGCTGTCCAGAATGCCCTCCTGCGGACATACCCTGCCGCAGGCACCGCAATCGATGCATAAAGTTGCATCGATTGAATGAGTTTTCTTTTTTTCACCGGTAATGGCGTCCGCGGGGCACACCCGCGTGCAGGCGCCGCAGCCATTGCATTTTCCCGAAATTGTATACGACATTTTTTCCCCTTACTTTATTCCCAGTCTTTTCAACGTTTCTTCCTTGGGCTTTCCCGTGATTCTGTCCCATCCGAACTGTTCCCAGTAATCTGCGGCAAGCTTTTCAATATCGACAGACCGTCCCTTATTGGGTCCTTCTTTCAGAGGAGGATTGCCCTGCGCCCTTCGACTGATAAAATTATTTTTGGGTTCAATCCCGTGTTTCACATTGAAATCCTGTTTCATGGTCTGAATCCGCTCGCCGATCGTCATGTATTCTTCGGGCGTAAATTTCCAGCCGGTCGCGGCATTAAGCCAGTCAAACGTAGGAATCCTTTTCGCTCCGATAAAAAGACCGAACATGCACATGCCCGCACCATTGCCCATGCTCATGAACTTACTGCACGCAGCAGACGCCTGGGCTTTCTCCTTGTTGACTTTATACTTGCTCCCCTTCATAAAAAGGAGGCTCGGCCTGGGCAAACCCTTGACGCGTTTCCAAAGCTGGAACATCTCGTAATATAAATGAGCGCCGATCGTATGCCGGCCCGGCGTTGGTTCCACGCTGTAGTGAACATTGAAGCCGGGATCGCCGCGACCGTCATGCATGGCCGGTTCCTGCCCTCCCGCATGAACGGTGCAACCTTCCGCTCCTCTGCCGATTTTTGCCGCAGCAACTTTAGACCCGTCGGCCAGGATATCGCCTATGCCTTCCCGGTTGACCATTTTTCTGATGAGGGCGACAATCGCCTCTGTATTGCCCCATTTCAATTCCAAACCGTCCGTATCGTCCTTCGTGAGAATGCCTTTTTCGTAGCATTCAATGGCAAACGCCGCCGTTGCGCCCGCGGAAATGGTATCCATGCCCGCCCGGTTAAGAAGTTCGTTTAAGTAAAAGAGGCTGTCCAGATCTTCATTCATGCACAGTCCACCCAGCGCAAGGATGCTTTCATATTCGGGTTTGTGAGTATGGGCATACTTACCCTTGGTGGCGCATATGCCGCCGCATCCCAGCGGGCACGAATAACAGTGATATTTTACGATTTCCGCCTTTCTGATGATATCCGGATTGATGGTTTTGGATTTACCCAGATTAAAATCCTTACTGGAACCATCCCAGTTTTTCAGGGGCGAATCGCCCATTTCAACGGACATCTGATTCATGCCGCCCGTGCCCCACGTTCTCAAAATGGTCTTGTACAAGAGGCCGTCCTGGGCAAACATGACCGGAGTCGCACCCATGAAGGTCCCCATCAGAGCGAGGCCTACCCCGGGAAGCAGGTTGAGCGGCATGGGGAAATTGGTCCATTTGACACATTTCAGGCTCAGACGTTTCATTGCTTCCGGGTCCTGAACATTGATGCGTTGCACACCGTCAAGAACCACCGCTTTGAGTTTTTTCACGCCCATCACGGCGCCCAGACCTGATCGGGCGGCGATTCTGCCTTTATCGGTACAAACACCGGAAATCAGAGAAACCTTTTCCCCGGCAGGACCGATGACCGCCACGCCCGCTTTTTCGCCGTACTGTTTTTTGAGTTTCTCTTCAGTTTCGACGGCATCCTTTCCCCACAGATCCGCGGCATCTTTGAGGGTGGCTTTACCGTTTTTTACGTACAAATAAACAGGTTTGGAGCTGATACCTTTGAAGAAAATTGCATCATAACCGCAGTGCTTAATGGCTGGCGAAAAAGTGCCGCCGCAATTTGCGTCGCCCCATCCTCCCGTCAGAGGCGATTTGCCGACGAGTGTCCATCGTCCGGAGAATAAGCTGCCCGTACCGGTCAGGAGACCGGAACAGAAGCCCAGGATGTTTTCCGGCCCAAGCGGATCGGCGCCGGCCGGTATGCGGTTGTAAAGGATGTACGCGCCCAGCCCCATTCCGGACAGATACTGCCGGTACACATCATCCGGTATTGACTCTTCCGTCATGGTTCCACTGGACAGATCCACCATGAGGACTTTTCCCATATAAGCTTTGCTCATAAACAACTCTCTCTTTAAGTATTTATCCTTTTTTTATTTTGCTCCGGTCCAGAGGCCTGCCTTCCCACGCCGCTTCCAGAACCAGTAAATTATCATCATAGTCCTGATCTTCCGGATTGTAGATGGTTGCCCCGTCGAGCAGAGCGGCCCGGGCAATCTCCGGTAGAATTTCACGGGGAACCACCGGCCTACCATCACGGTCTTTTACTTCCTGTAAGCACCGGGGATGCCGGCCATTCGTGATAGAATTGAGTTCCTGATTCATTCCCCGAATCATGGAAACAACCTTTTCCGCCCGTTCCGCCTTTGAGGTTTTGAGATACACATCCTCACCCGCTATGGGCAGAAGCAGTTCCGCTATCGTGTCCCCGCACTTGTGCATATTGTATTCGAGACCGTAGGGCAATAAAATGGCCATGCAGATTCCGTGGGGAACGCCGCAGACCGCGCCGGTGGCATGACCGAGGTTGTGAACGATTCCAACCATGGAGTTAGAGAAGGAAATGCCGGCAAGACAGGCGCCGACAGCCATGGCCAGACGACCATCTTTATCCGCAGGATTTTTCGTTACCGTCGTCAGATGCTTGTGAATCATATTGACGGCCTCCAGAGAGTGAGCGTCGCTTAATGGATTTTTCTGGAGACAGTAATATCCTTCGACGGCATGGCTCAAAGCGTCCATACCCGTCATGGCGGTAATAAAAGGCGGCATGGTCATGGTCATGCGGGAATCGAGAATGGATACACTGGGCAGCAAAAAATAACTGGTAAAGAGCATTTTCAAATGCTTTTCATGATCTTTGATAACAGCGACCAGCGTCACTTCCGAACCCGTGCCGGCCGTGGTCGGTACGGCGACCAGCGGTTTCAAACGCCGCTTTAGAGCTCCGGCGCCGCTAAAGGCCATCAGGTCGGTGGCATTTTCGGAAACGACGATGTTGACCCCTTTGGCCGTGTCCATGACAGACCCGCCGCCGACGGCGATGATGGCGTCACAGGCATTATCCCGGTAGAGGCCGGCGAGCTGATTGACCACCCTCAAATCGGAGTCGGGAGGAACATTATCGGCAATGCCTCCGATGGTAACGCCATCTTTAAGAGCGTTGACAACAATATCCACGAGACCGGCTGCGGCAACGCCTTTATCCGTAATAATCAGCGGTTTTTTTGATCCCATTTCGGCAAGCAGCGCCGGTATCTTTTCCAGCGCGTCGTGTCCCGCAACAATCTTTACGCGACAGCAAAATTCATAATAATCCGGTAGTATCATGGGTTGCATCCTTTCCGTTCAGGCCTTGATTGAGCCGCCGCTGACACGATCGATGATCGAGCGCAGATAAGCTCCGTCTGGTTCGTGATTCATTACGTCAAATATATCGTCCATCAGGTATTGCGGAATGCCCGCTTCCGTAATGGTTCGCGGTATTTTCCCTTTCAGCGCGCGGTAAATCTCATATGAAAATTCGTATATGTCCCTTAGAGCCTCTCCCGCCCTTCCGGCCTCCGGCATGGCGGCATATTTGTCGTCTCCACCCAGGGGAAGGAGAAGGCTGGATATCCGAGAGCTGTCTTTCTTCATGCAATCGTCCAGAAAAGGATGGAGGCACATTCCGATGATTACGCCCGGATGAACATGGACGATATTCTGAAATACCTGTCCCAATCTGTTCAGAACGTTTTGATCCGTATTGGAAATAACACATCCCGACATGGCCGCGGCATTGGCAATGGCCAGAGACACTTTTTTATTACAGCGTTTATTGACGGCGTCGGTGAGATTCTCCCGGATAAAACGCAGTGCAGTGACAGCGTAGGCATTCATGAAAGGATTTTTGTCCGGAGCAATGTAAGCCTCCAGTGTGCGGCCGAAGGCCGCAAGCCCCGCTTCGGCGATTGTTTTTCCGTCTTTTGTCCAAGTAAGCCGCGGATCAAGAACGACAAGGTCTGGCATCAAATGAACAGAGTCAAACGATTTCCCGTTGAGAAAAGCGTATTTTGACGTTTCCATTCCCGTTACAGCGGCCGTTGGAATCACGACAAAAGGCCCCAGGGGATCGCGAATTGCCGTTGCCGGGGAAAGTTGACGCGCATCGGCGATTTTTTGCGAAACCGCAAGATTCACTATTTTCGCCACATCAACAACCACACCGCCGCCCAGAGCGATGATGGAATCGTATTGCCCCTTGACGAATATTTCTCTGATTTTTTCAACAATGTTCAGATCCGCCGTATCGGTTACATCGTCAAAAAATCCCATCGTCATGCCTGAATCGCCGAAAGCACCCGTTAAGATACGCATCGCTCTCGGACCCGTCAAATTGCGGCTGGTGATAATCAGGGGTTTAAAGGCATTCAGGGCGGCCAGTTCGACGGGAAGATGTTCCAGAGCCTTGTTTCCTGAATTCGTCTTGAACGGACAGGTAAATGCAAAACCGTTTGTAAGATCCATTTTATATTCCTTTCATTAAAAACCTAACAGGGTGCGTGTGTAGACGCCGATTCGTCCCGCGAGCTTACGGCCGAACGACCACCATGAGGGATAACGTTTCACAGCCAGAGAGGCGATGATTTTAGGAAGAAGATAAACTTCAACGATATCGAGAATCCGGATGACCGACAAAGCATAAGGAACTTCGCCATCCGTCATCAGCCGGTTGCGGGTTGTTGCCAAAGCCGTGCTTTCCTGAAAAGACAAGATTAAAAATGCGGCATCTATGCTTTTAATAATAAGACGAAGGTGAATTTTCCGGCGGTTCAGATCACTGCCGAAATATTTTACTTTGCCCTTTTCCTTACCGACAACCATCCACGGACCGTTGGGAAGGCAACCCAGCGCAAACGTAAAGTCATCGGGAAGCGCGTCGAATTCCTTTTTAACTTCTTTATCGACCTTTGCCGCCGCCTGTATGGCCCTGCCCGTAAACCACAGGAATATAGCCACATAGGCCTTTTTCAGAAGCTTCCCTCCGGCATGAACTTCTTTCATGATGACAAGACCTCCTGTTAATTTTTCTTTTAAAACCCCACAATAGATATGTCTATCAGGAACATCATTATGGATTACCGATTATCTGCGTTTTGATGAGTGAATATAAATGATATGTGTTTTGATGTCAAATGACTTTTATAATTATTTTTTATTATAATTCTTGAAAGATTATTCAAATGCAAAACACCTCTGGAATTGAAAGAAGTCGGCAAGCATGGAAAACACAAGTCATGACGGAACATTGCAGGAACGACTCAGGTCATGATCTTCGACCGTAAAACATCCGGCGTTTTTCATCGCCGGATGTTTTACGGTTCATTGCCTTCAAACCGTTTTTCAATGAATCTGAATGGCCAGTTTTTTCATGATCCTTGCAGTCGGTTTCCCGTTATCATCATAGGAACGGATATGGTAATATTTCTTCCGCATTTCTTCCAGGGGCACAACCCTGCCCTTGGGGTCGTTTTTACGGCCTTCTTTAAGAAATCGGCGGGGCAGCGTATCATCTTTTATCGTAATGCCTTCGCGCGTATTCATGTATCGCTCCAGAATATGAATGCGTTCTCCCGCCTTTAAAAATTCAGAACGGGACATTTTCTGCCCGGTGATCGCGGACCAGAATTTATGATAAATACTGATATCGGCAATTTTAGTCGCCACGGGATAGAGATACCCCATGACCATCTTCAGATAAAAAAGACCGTTGTATTTGGTCAAAGGATTTTCCAAAATATAAGCAAATGATGTGAATGTGCAGGTATGCAGAGAATTCATCGCACAATAGAAATCTTCAAAGAATTTCACCCACACATGCTTGCCGGTGGTTGTATAGGGATCAAGGACGTGAACAAAGTTTTCCTGCGCCATAACCGTTGAGGAAAGATGGCAGGCGCCTCTGTTGGCAACCGCATAATTGAGCCCGAGACCATAGGATCCCCGCGGATCATAAGCAGCCATTTCCATGCCCTTGACGTGAATGGCAAAATCCTCGCCGCCGTATTTTTTGGACAAGGCGCGGGACCCCTGCCCCATCTCCTGACCAAATCCTTTCCCGTACGCGGTATCTTCGATGGCTTGCGCCACGCCTTCCGGTGATCCGAATTTCAAGTCCGTTTTAATCATCTCCTTCTCACCGGCTTCCATGACCCACGCCAAGGTGCCGCCCATACTGATCGTATCCATGCCGTACCTGCCGCATAAGTCATTCCATTCGGCAATTTTTACCGGATCAAATATTTCCAGATTCGAACCCATGACCCCAACGGTTTCATACTCGGGAACGGATAACTGCTTCCCGTTAAAGGTGCCCTGTTTACCGCATAGAATGGTGCACGGCTTGCAGGTATGATGCCTGGTATTAAAATTCTCGCTATAATACTCGCCCGTCAGTTTATAGGCATTATCGGAAGAACCTTCCGTAAAATTGCGCACCGGCATGATACCGGCCAGGTTCGTATAATTGACGAGATTGTTGGTGCCGAATCGCCTTAAAGCATTGGACGTCACGGCGTTTGCATTAATGCGTTTGGTTGCTAATTTTTTGATCTTCTCAAATTTTTCCTTGTCTTTGGCTGCAATTTTGTAGGCCCCGCCGATAGCGTAAATGGCTTTGAGATTCTTGGAACCCATTACCGCGCCCATACCGCCTCGTCCCAGAAAACGTTTCCCCGAAACAATATTGGCAAAAAGAACTTTATTCTCGCCGGCGGGACCGATGACAACCGCACCGGCATTTTTGTCTTTCCCGAGCAGATCCTGTGTTTCATAAGCATCTTTGCCCCACAAGGCAGATGCGTCCTTGAATTCCACGCCCGATGAAGTCACAATAAGATAAACCGGGGTTTCAGATTTTCCTTTGATCAGCAATCCGTCCCACCCGGCGGTTTTCAGACTCATGCCGAACGGGCCGCCGCAGGAGGCGTGATCCATAATGCCGGTCAGCGGAGATTTGGTAACGGCTGAAAATCTACCGGAACAGGGAGCTCCGGTGCCCATTAATACCCCCGGTGTAAAAGCTATGATATTCTCTTCTCCCAGCGGATCCACTTTGGCGGGCATGCGATCATAGATCAGTTTCAGACCCAGACCTTTACCGCCCAAATACAGCTTTCTTTCTTCATCCGTAACCTGATAAACAGTATATTTTTTGCCCGTCAGATCCACTTCCAGAACTTTATTGCTGGGACCTGACATTTCCGGCAGATTTTTTTCTTTTACATTCACGGCATCTTTTTCTCTGGTTTCGCCCATATTATGACCCCTTATGATTAAAATCATTAATAAGCTGCTTTTAAAACACCCAATGCTTCCGTTAAACTTACTTCCACCGGACTAAACGCGACGGCGCCGTCATTAAGAGCTGTCTGAGCAATTCTTTCCAGCTTATCTTCCGGAACACCCGCTTCAGAAAGACGAACAGGCAACCCGCTCAGTTTTTTGAGTTCAGCGGTCATACTTCTTATGGTAGCAATGGTCTTTGCCGCCCTTTCCGCAGGCGGAGTCTGCACATAAACCTCCGGACCGGCCAGATGCAGCAGGAGACTTTCTATATATTCTTTAACCTTCGGCGATTTGCCCACATAAAACTCCAGGCCATAAGGCAGTAAAATTGAATTTGCTATTCCATGCGGCACGTGACAAACACCGCCTGTCGCATGAGCCGTAGCATGGACAATGCCCACCATGGAATTGGAAAATGCCAAACCGGCCAGCAAAGCCGCATTGGCCATGGCCAGGCGAACATCTTTGTTGGCTCCATCCTTCACAGCCGCCGCTATATTATTGCGTATCAATTCCATGGCAGCCGCTGCAAAAGCGTCACTGATCGGATTTTTCTGCGGTCCGATATAAGCCTCGACAGCGTGGGTGAGGGCATCCATTCCCGTCGCCGCGGTAATTTTAGGCGGCATGCTCGCGGTCATGCGGGGATCCAGAACCGTAAATTTAGGCAGAAGCAAATCCGATGTAAATGCCATTTTGACATTTTTTTCCGGATTGGCAATAACCGCCACCATGGTGACCTCCGAGCCGGTACCGGCGGTAGTGGGTATAACCACAAACGGTTTCATGGGCTTATTCAGACGATAATTGCCCATGAATTTTAACAGGTCATCTGTGTTTTCGGTAATGACGATATTGACTCCCTTGGCCGTATCGATGGCCGAGCCTCCACCGACAGCAATGATAGAGTCGCAGTTTTGAGCTCTATAGATTGCGGCAATCTGATTGACGACAACGTTGGAAGAATCCTGAGGCGTTTCGTCAA
Organism: Deltaproteobacteria bacterium; assembly: GCA_019136325.1. The sequence goes on along the minus strand of JAGVUJ010000315.1, from coordinate 26,306 downwards.
AAATGGCTCCGATAACGGTGTCCGTTCCCGCAAAGCTGTCGACAACGTGTTTGATCAGACCGGCCTGCGAGACGCCTTTATCAGTAATAATGATCGGTCTTTTAGCTCCCAGACGGCCGAGTTCAAAAGGTATTGTCTCCAGCGCCTTGTATCCGGAAATCACTTTAACGGAATTAAAAAACTCATAGTATTCAGGTATCACAACATTTTTTTTAAACAGCATAACAGTCCCCCCTCCTGTTGATTCCGATCTTATTTTATTGCGCCATAACCGATGTTGACATAGGTGATGACACGATTAATCATTTTTTGAAACGTCAGTTTCGGCACTTCTTTGATGTAGAAGCGGGCGATGACATTAGGCAGCAATAAGGTCTGCACAACATTCAAAACCCTTATCACCGACATTCCATAAGCAAGATTACCTTTAACAAACTGGCGATTGTGATAAATTGCATTGGGAACGCTGATGCGGCCGGTCATGATCAGGTAAGCAAAGCTGATGTTTTTGAACCACATTTCAACATCACTGTAGAAAGCTTCCTTTTCGCCCAGATATTGAAAAGATCCTTCCTTTTTCAGCATGAGCATGCTGGGGCCGCCGACCACGGCCATGCGAAAGGAAAAAGTTTCCGGCCAGCTGTCCACTTCTTTCTTCACTTCCGGATCTATCCTGTAAGCGGTTTGCATCCCCATTCCGATAAAGAAGAAAAAAATACGCGTAACCAGTGTCGCAAACCATTTTTTCCCGGGCACAATCTCTTTGTATACGGATACTGACTTCATAAACCCCCCCCTTTAAAGATTATGAATCGACTGAAATAGAAATATTGATGTGGGCGGTTTCTAGCACAATTAGAATCGTTAGACAAGAGCTATCTATCAAATTTTATTTCGATTATGTCAAAAATGACCGAGTCTTTCGTTGAATAACTTTCCAGCACGCCTTGATTATTTGTCATCTATAAAATTATGGAGGCGTGTTATATTATTTCGATCACGTTATGAGTTTATGAGGAATGAAGACGGATAATAATTATCTTGACATTATAAGTAATTTTTGTTTAATTTTCTGCACTTTTCAAGAATATAAACCAAAATTAAATTTAGAAGGAAGGCAATAATTATGAAAAAAATATTATTTACTTTATTCATGATATTTTTATTCTTCACACCGTCAATTTTTGCCGAAATAGTGCAGGATATCCCCGCAGGAACGGCGGAAGACTATTACAACCGCGGGAACAAATACCGAGAACAGGGCAATCTTGATCAAGCCATCACTGATTATACCAAAGCCATCAAAGTAAATTCCAAACATGCAAAGGCCTATTACAATCGCGCCAACAGCTACGTTAAACAGGGCAAGCTTTCCGACGCTGTCGCGGATTACATCAAAGCGGCGGAAATTAATCCCCAGTACACCGAAGCCTACTACAATCTCGGAAACACGTACGAAAAACAGGGAGACCTTTCTCAAGCGATAAGTAGTTATACAAAAGCTCTCGAAACCAACCCCAAATACTCCGCAGCTTACTGCAATCGCGGCAATGTCTATCAGGCGCAGGGTAATTTTCAGCAGGCGATCGATGACTACAATAAAGCGATTGACATTAATCCTAACTTTGCCGGAGTCTATTCCAACAGAGGCAATGTTTATCAGGCACAGGGCAATACGGAAAAAGCCATTGCGGATTATAACAAGGCGATCGAATTGAACCCCAGATTTGCCGGATTTTACGCCAACAGAGGAAACATCTATCAGAGCCAGGGTAATCTTCAGCAGGCAATTGGCGACTATAATAAAGCGATAGAAGCAAATTCTGAAGACAGCTTGTCATTTTACAACAGGGGCCTTGCGTATTACGGGTTGGAAGAATACGCAAAGTCGCTGGCTGACTACACAACGGCAATCAATCAAAATCCGAGCAAAGAAGCTTATGACGACTTTATCAAATACTTCCCCGAAAAGAGAGAATCCGATGCCGGGAATATCAGGAGAACAATCGTTCAACTTTTCGAAGATAAATTAAACCTTCCCGGGAAAATTGCCGCGCCGGTTGCTGCCGCCCCTGCCGACATGACGCCTCCGGTCATTGCTGCAGCCGGAGCCGCCGGATCAAGCGCTGTTCAGAAGGAGATTGAAACGACCATTGCAAAGCCCGAGGAGAACATTGAAATTCTGGTCAACAAATGGTTGAATAGCTGGAGAGCCGGAGATATCGAGACGTATCGCAGTTGTTACGATGAAAATTTTGAATCCAAAAAAATGAAACTGGAAAATTGGATTACGTATAAAAACAATGTGCGCAGTAAAAGCAAAAATATAACCATTACCATCGATGATTTAAAAATATCGGCAGACGGGAATAACGCCAAGGCTGTCTTTACCCAGACCTACAGTTCGTCAATCCTGAAGGACAAGGGAAAGAAGACTCTGGAGTTAAAGAAAGTGGGCAACGAGTGGAAGATCTACCGGGAATATATGTAATTCGCATTACATTTTACACACAGGATTTTCCGGGATATGATATTGAAAAATGGCAATTGTTCATGTGAACAATTGCCATTTTCATTGAACGTATACTTTATAAATGATGAAAATAAGCAAAACGAAGATTGATCATGTCAAAGGATTCCTCGATGAACGAGAGGCGGAATGCATGTACAAGCTCGCTCTGGAAGCCGGCAAAAAAGGGCCGTGTCTGGAGATAGGCAGTTATTGCGGCAAATCATCCGTGTATTTGGGAACCGCCTGTCAAGAAAATTCCACGGTTCTTTTTTCCATTGACCATCACACCGGATCGGAAGAACAGCAGCCGGGAGAAGAATATTTCGATCCGGATTTACTGGATCAGGAAACGGGCCGGATAGACACCTTCAAACATTTTCGTAAAACCATTTTTGATTTCAACCTTGACGATACGGTTATTCCCGTCGTCGGCCGTTCGGCACCAATAGGCCGGATCTGGAAAACGCCGTTGAGCCTCCTTTTTATCGACGGCAGCCATGCTTATGAATCCGTTTTGAGTGATTATGAAATCTGGGCGAAGAATCTGATTCCCGGCGGTTATCTTTTGTTTCACGATATTTTTCCCGACCCCTCGAAAGGAGGACAGGCCCCTTATCGGGTTTACCGGAAAGCCGTTGCATCTGGTATATACGAAGAAAGGCCCATGTGCGAATCCCTGGGAATTCTCATTCGTAAATAAGATTTTCACTTCTTGGAATATAAGTTTTTAATCAATTACACAGTTATAATTTAAGATGATATCGAGGCGGCTATGAACATACGTCGAGGAAGCCGACGACGCAGCCAACAAAGATAGCGCTTAAAGTTTAAAGCGGGATCACGACCAGAACCATCGGCATCCTTTATCGGAAATATCGGCTTTGAGGTAATTGCGTCCGGCAAAGTCACAAATTGTGTTCTCCACAACGTTACTTTCCGCGTTCGTTGATGCTTTCACTCTGCGGCAAAGCTCCTTCAGGGCGTCTTCTTTTGAACCATCAAACAAATGTGACTCAATCCATCCGCATTTTTCAATGACATCGTTTTTCAGAATTTGATACGTCAACGTCATCCGCCAATTGCCTTCAACCTGCATCCTGTCTTCCAGGGAACCGGCTCCGTTATGGTATCTGCGCAGTATTTTATCCCAGTCGGTTTTCATTTCTGCATCATAGCGCGCGCCGAATTCGTTCATTTCCTGCGGGCGCAGAGATGACGTCTGAACAATAGCGTCATTGGCATCATAGCGAGACCAGTTGTCGGTCAGGATTTCCAGATCGTAATCCTGAATCTTTTCCCGAACGGTCGTGCCGGGAAAAGGCGCCAGAAAATGATAACCATAAATAGCTTTCGTGCTCTTGGCAAACGCATCCGTTTCCTCGAGGGTCTCTTTTGTTTCTCCCGGCAAGCCGATAATAAAAGACTCGTGGGCAATCATGCCCGCCTGCTGACACATTTTTACCGCTTCGTAAACCTGCTCCAGCTTGATTCCTTTTTTAATCCGTTTGAGCATTTCCGGGTTACCCGTTTCCACGCCGAAACTGACACTGTCGCAACCGGCCGAAGCCATCAAGTCGAATACTTCCTGACTCACTGTATCAACGCGTGCAAAAGCGCTCCAAAGAAATTTCAAAGAACGTTCTTTAATGCCCAGGCATATTTCCCGGACACGTTCTTTGTCGGTGGTAAAAAGATCGTCCGCGATATTGATGCGATCAAAACCGTAACTGATGATGGTTTCTATTTCATCCAGAACGAGCTGGGGATTTCTTTTCCGAACCCTGGAACCGACCATTTTGCGCCCCAGACAAAAGATGCAGGAATAAGGACATCCCCGGCCGGTGATTAAGCTGACGGGAAATCCCAGGGCCCTGTAACGTGAAATCGGCAATAAATAGCGCGCCGGGGAAGGAAGCCTGTCGATATCGGCGATAAAATCTCGTTTGCCGGTTCGAATAATTTCATTGCCATTCCGGTAAACTATGCCGGGAATATCGCACCATTTATTTTTTCGGCGGAGGACCGGTGTAAGTTCGGCGATGGTATCCTCCCCTTCTCCGACAACGATCAGATCGATTTCCGGATATTTTTTTAACGTTTCTTCCGCCGTAAAAGATACATGCGGCCCGCCCATCATCGTGATAATTTCCGGGTTGTATTGCTTGACATCGTGAAGAATCTGCCGCGCCTCATAGAAATTCATCGTTACCGATGTGGAACCGACGGCATCGGGTTGAAAGGATGCCAGCTGTTTTTCCAGTTTTTCTCTGGAATAAGAAGAAACAATATAATCGAATATTTTAACCTCCGCTCCGGCGGCTTCGAATGCCGCGGCAACATAAGTCACACCCAGCGGAGGCGAAGGCATTTCCTCCAGCGGATAAGGCGGAGCAATCACAGCAATACGCATTTCAATCTCCTTTACGCGGGAAAAGCACCGAGCGAAACCAGCCTCTCAGCGTGTTTCCCTTCATCAACGAACGATCGATCAGTTCAAAATCCCTGGCCAGTTTGGCCGGATCGGAAAGCCAGTCACCCCTGGTTTTCATCGGTTTGTCCGGATCAAGATATTTAATGACAGTGGCCGGATTGCCTGCGGCGACGGCGTTGGCGGGAATGTCCTTCACAACGACGGAACCGGCGCCGATAATGGCGTTATCACCGATGGTCACTCCCTTACTCACGATGGCGCTGTCGCCAATCCAGACATTATGGCCGATGACGACCTCTTTCGTGTTTCCCACCGGCATGCTGCGATCATACAAACCATGCCAGTCGGCGTCGCCAATACTCACGCTTTGAGCCGTCATACAACCGTCACCCATGGTGACCGACGTGGCCGACATGATCCGGGTGCCCGGACAAATCAAACAATACTTTCCTATTTCAATTTTTCCATGCCCCATCCAGACAGGCCAGACCGTGAATCTCACTTTTCTATCCGACGTGGCAATGACAGTCGTATAATCTCCCAAATGCACCGGCCCGCCGAAAACTTCGACATGCCAGGGCTTCATAAAAACAAGTCCTCTGCCGAAATATTCGAATTGAGGAGCAAGAAAATACCGCGCGTACCATCGCTGAAATCTGTTATAAAAATGTTTAACGTAATATGGACGGTGATCCTTTTTCACTGCTCAACCTTTTTAAAACGGATTTTTTCGCAGATTAAAGTTGTTAAAGCGATCGTGAACCAAATCTGAAAAAAGATTCACAGACCGATTCTTCACGTCTTCAACGAATTCCAGAATTTATGATTGAAAAGTTTTCCCGCCGGCGTTATTTCATTGAGCGCATCCCAGGCCAGCATTACCGCGGCCGCGGTCCATCCGGTTTTTTCCTCCGGCCAGATAACACCATCCGGAAACGTTACTCCCATCCAGAACGAACCGTCGGAAAATTGTTTATCATGGAGCCAGCTGAATATCGTTTTGGCTCTTGGAATATCTTCAATAGCCGCCAGTGTCAAAATAAACTCCGCTGTCTCCGCCATGGTTACCCACGGCCGGTCGCTGACGCAACGCACGCCCCAGTCGGGAACAACAAATTTCTCCCATAAATGAGCTATTCTTTTTTTAGCATCGGCACCTGTAACGGCTCCGCATAAAACCGGATAATACCAATCCATGGAGTAGCGCGACTTAATCATATTAAACAGATCCGGTCTGTTCTTGATCGCCGCACCCAGTGCATCCATGGCTTTGTGCCACCCCGAACGCTTTTTACCGAGGATTTCGGCAATGGACAGGGCGCATTTGATGCTCATGTAAATTGAGCTGGAACCGGTGAGCAACGCCATCTTGTCCACGGCGCCATGCTTGTTTCGCGCCCAGTAAATCTCACCGTCGGGCGCCTGAAGATTAATCGCATATTGAATACCCTGTGAAACGGTGTGCCACATCGTCTTCAGGAATTTAACATCACGCGTCGTCAAATAATGATGAAAAACGCCTACCGCAATGTAGGAAGAAAAATTGGATTCCTTGCAGGAATTTACAATTTTCCCGTCCAGGGTTTCCGACCACCAGCTTCCGTCTTCCAGTTGGGTCTCCGCCAGCCACTCATAAGCCTTTATCGCTTCGGAATAATAACCGCCCGTGGAAAGACCCATGGCGCTTTCCACATGATCCCAGGGATCGGTTTTTCCTCCCGCCGACCAGGGTATCTCGCCGTGTTCCTTTTGAATCGAAATAATGAAAGAGCCGATTTTTTCCAGGGACAGCGAAGCCGGTCCTTCACTTACGGAGAGTTCAAGTTCCATCAAAATCAACCCTTTTTAAGATAATAGACAATGCTCTTGCCCATGAATGGATTTAACAATTCTTCCAGCATGCGCACCGGTCGAGGTTTCTTCATAATGTCCCATTCCAGAAACTTTCGGTAGCTTTTCACCAGCGGATGATCTTCATTTTTCGTACCAACGAGGCATTTCAACCACCAGTAAGGAGAATGAAGCGCATGCTTGTAATTAATTTTCCAGCATTTGAATCCCTGACCGGTCAAGATCCTGTGAAGCTGTTTTTTTCTGTAAATACGGATGTGACCGCCTTCCTCATTATGATATTCACGGGAAATAAACCAGCAGATTCTCTCTGCAAAATACCGCGGCACACTGACCACCAGCGTTCCCTTGGGTTTCAATATTCTGTCCAGTTCCTTGATCGCGTTTTTGTGGTCGGGAATGTGTTCCAGAACTTCCGAACAGATGATGCAGTCAAAAGAAGCATCGGCAAAGGGCAGCCGGTTGATGTCGGCAATGGAAACCAGATAATCTCTCGACAGCGCGTCGGGTTGTGATTCCATGGATTTCGCGGTTTCACGCAAAGCCCAGGTATTTTTGTCTATTCCGAATATTTTCAAACCGGGTATTCTCGCCAGATGGCGCAAATGCCTCCCCAGACCGCATCCGGCATCAAGCACAACATCATTGGGCTTTAAATCAAGCTTGTCAATTTCTACCGTAACCATCGATTGCCTCTCTGTAAACTTCCACCATGTCGCCGGCAGCTTTTGTCCAGTTAAAAATGGAATCCACTCTGTCGATACCGGCCTGAGCCATTTTCTTTCTCTGTTCGGAATTATTTAACAAGAAGATGATTTCCCTCGCCAGAGCATTTGCATCGGCGGGAGGAACGATAATTCCCGCATCTCCGACAACCTCCGGCAGAGCACCGCCGCTGGTACTGATGAGAGGCACACCGCAGGCCATCGCCTCCGCCGCGGGAAGACCGAATCCCTCATACAGGGATGGCACAACGGCTATGGTCGCCTGGGAATAATAACCGGCAAATTCTTCATTTTCGATACGTCCTGTAAAACGGACAATATCCTCGATTCCCAGTTCCGCCACCAGTTTTTTAATCGTACCATTCTTCTTAGGTTCGCCGATAACCGTCAGTTTTACAGGTTGTTTTTTTCTCACCTGATAAACGGCTTCCAGTAAATACCGTAAACCCTTTAAGGGCGTATCCGCGCTGTTGGTCACAATAATGGAATTTGCCGGCCGTGTTCCATGGTTAACCGGATAAAAGAATTCCTTATTGATACCGTTGGGTACCACTCGGAATTTGGACGGATGAATGGAAAATTCCTTGGCGATGTCCACCTTGGAACATTCCGATACAGTTACAATATGCGACAATTGCCTGGCGACTTCCTTTTGCATCCGGATAAAAGAATACCATCGTTTAATTTTATTGATTTTCTTTTTTGTGGTTGCCGACTTGAATTCCTCCTGACGATCCACCGTGATGGGATGATGAATCGTCGCGATCGTGGGAACAACTTTTTGCGCTATCTTGCCGACACCATACGCGAGGCATTGATTGTCATGAACAATATCATACTTCTTGTTGTGTTTTTGCAGATAATTATATGCCCGCACGCCAAACGTATACGGTTCGGGAAATCGTCCCGAACACATCGTCAGAAATTCATACATATTCAGCGGATTGACCAAGGAACTGGCCTTCGACAAACGAAAGGGATGTTCGGCATTATAAAGATCCAGACTGGGAAGTTTATGCAGGTGCACCGGGGAATCAAGATGGGGGTACGGAGGTCCGGATAACACATCCACGTCATGACCAAGATCACTGAGAGCTTTGCTGAGATATTTGATGTAAACGCCTTGTCCTCCGCAGTTAGGATTCCCCCGATAGGTTAGAAGACAAATTTTCAACGGTTTGGACTTCGATTTACTTTTCATACTTGCAACTTTTTTACCATCCTTTGCGAATTTTGAAACATCGCGGATATTTCTTTATCATTCAGTCCGGCGCCTCGCGCGACAAGTTTTGCCCTCTCCAGCCCCACGAAATCCGCAGAAGCATGAGCATCATTATTGAGAATCAGTTTCGCTTTGAACTTTTTAGCCATTTGCGCGACATGTCCGTTGGTGAAACCGTGACCTTTCCGCGTTGTAATTTCCAGATAAATTCCCCGTTCGGCAGCGAGACGCGCTTCTTTTTCCGTCAACAGTCCGGGATGAGCCAGAATATCAACAGAAGAACACTTCAGCGCGGCCAGATTCGTTCCAACGGGTACGGGTTCCACGATCGTTTCTCCGTGTACAATAACAAGTTTCGCTCCCAGCCTTTTGGCTTCATCGGCCAATTCTGCAATCTGGAGGGGAGCGACATGGGTAATTTCCACCCCGGGATAAGCTTTGATCCGGCCTGCCAGATTTATTTTTGAGCAAACTTTGATAATCCGGGGAATGATAAAATCGATATTGGAATAATCAACATGATCGGTAATGCCCAGAACCTTATAACCGGCGGCCCAGGCACGCTGCGCCAGTTCAGCGGGTATCAACTCGCCATCACTGAAAATGGAATGCGTATGCAGATCAATCACTTAAAATATCCTGATTCTAAATACACCTAGAATGCATAATCTGACGTTGACTTAGCAAATTTAAGACCGGGAGTCAATAAGGATATGCAAAAGGGATAAGCACTTAATTGCTTTAAATTTTTCTTAAAAGAAGAAATGTTGCAGAAACACGGCAGATATTTTTTTCCTGCTGATCGGTGACCAGACAATCTCCGATCATCAGACTCTGTCCCTTCTTAAATACTGTTGCGGTGGCAACGAGCTCTCCGTCGCTAACACCGGCCAGGAAATTACTTTTAAGTTCAATCGTGGTTAGACCTTCCTCGGGATTCAATTGGGTCATCATTGCGTGAGCGATTGCCTCATCCGCCAGCGCTACAATCAATCCCCCCTGCATGGTTTTCGCCCCCTGCAGGTACTCGGGACAAACCGCCATACGGAACCGGGCGTAACCGTCCTTCAGTTCAATCAACTTTATTCCCATGTAATCCAGGAACGGATTGAGTCCTCTTTGACCTGTTGTGATTTTTTTCAGGTAACTGTCGTAATTAAAAATATTCGCTTCCTCTCGGCCATATTGACTGGAGCTATTTTATAATTCACCGCTGTAAATTTTATAAATTCAAGATCGAATCGTTGACAGAGACTCCGTTAAAACAATCCTTAACAACAGAAAGTAATGCGGTATCTCGGACACTATTTTCGTTCAGGTTCAACGGGGGCGGCCCCTCCTCCAATAATCTGGGCAATGCTTGCGTAACCTTTATCATTAGCATACATTTCCGCGGTCCAACCCATATTATTTTTTGCCTTAACATTCACCCCTGCATTGATAAGCAATTCGGCAATTTTTGCGTATCCGGCCATTGCCGCATACATGAGGGCCGTATTTCCTTCATTCGTTTTAACATCAATATCAGCCCCTTTATCAACGAGTAATTTAGCGGTTCTTACATAACCCTCCGTGGCGGCCTTCATCAGCAAAGTCAGACCTTCATCTTTTGCATTGATGTCCGCTCCCTCATCAAGTAGGCGTTTAATAAGAGCGGTATCACCCACAGCGATACCTTTGTGCCAGCAGGACTGTTTCATTTTCCAAATTATAAATCCTATGATAATTGCACATACTATAATGAAAATCGCGTTCATATAATTATCCCCCTTTCTACAAGAATAAAATGGATGCATGACACTATTTTATTCTATATGTAATTTTTTCATATTGCAAATTGAAATGTTGAATAAATCGGCAAGATTGAAAAGCAGGTTTAGGGAAGATTTTACGTCATCCCTCTCTCCCGGCGAATGATATGCACCGACGTAGCCTTAAAAGAGGCCAGCACGTTCGCACCGGATTTTATGCCCAGATCCTCGGATGACGGCACGGTTATGTATGCTACAATCGGGAACCCACAGTCAAGAATCAGTTTGTTGAAGAATCCCTGAGGGATGATTTTGGTTACCTTGGCTTCGAATAGATTACGAGCGCTGACTTCTTCCGGCGCCTTATTGGAGACGGTAACATTCTCCGGCCGCAGGCAGCAGTATACTTTTTGCCCGATAGAGCAATCGCCCACGGCTTTGATTTCTTTTCCATAAACCGAGACAATGATGTTGCCTTCAGAACAACTGCTCACCATTCCTTCCAGAATCGTTTCCGTTCCGACAAAACCCGCCACAAATTCCGAATCCGGCTGATTGAAGATCCGTGCGGTGGAGCCGCTTTGCACAATGCTGCCGGCATGCATGACACAGACATCCTGCGCCAGGCGCAGCGTTTCCTCCCGGTCATGCAGCGCCAGTACGGCCGTCATCTTTGTTTCCTCCAGAATCTGCTTTAAATCCTCAATGATGGTTTCCCGCGACGGCGGATCAAGCGAATTAAACGCCTCGTCCAGCAGAAGCGCCTGCGGTTCGATGGCCAGCGCGCGCGCCAGTGACACTCTTTTGGCTTCTCCGCCGGAAAGCGTCCGCGCGGATCGTTTTTCCAGATGACTGATGCCAAAAGATTCCAGAGATTTTTGAACCCTGCTTCTTATCTCTTCGCGACCGACATTCCGAAACTTCAGCCCCAGGGCGACGTTATCAAAAACATTGCTGTTCAGAAGCAGCGGTTCCTGAAAAACCACCGACACATTCCGGCGCAGGAAATCCAGATCCGCCCTGTTCTCCACGGCCTTTCCCTGAAAATAAATTTTCCCCTGCTGCGGTTTGAGCAATCCCGCCATCATTAAAAGCAGCGTCGACTTGCCCGCGCCGTTAGGACCGATTAGCGCCAGGATTCTTCCCGGCTGCACGTGGAATTCGGGAATATCCAGGACAACGACACCGCCCCGCCGCAGAACAATATTTTCCACGTTTATCATGACGTTCTGATTCATCGAGGACGCTGCCTTTGCTGAATTTGTGTGAGCAGGGCATTAATAATAAACGCGAGAATCAGCAGAATAATGCCCAGAGCGATGGCGATATCAAAATTTCCCTTGCCCGTTTCCATAACCGTGGCGGTGGTCAGTACGCGGGAATAGCCCTTGATGTTACCACCGACCATAATGGAGGCGCCCACTTCGGAAATCACGCCTCCGAATCCGGCCATGACCGCCGCCAACAGCGGTAATCGCGCCTCTTTGATCAATATCCACACCATCTGCAAACGGCTCGCCCCCAGGGACAGGATCTGCAGACGGAGGTTCGGCGGCAAATTTTGAATGGAGGCCAGCGAGATGCCCATAACAATCGGAGTGGCAATAATCGCCTGCGCGATAATCATGGCATAGGGTGTATAAAGAATTTCCAGAAATCCGAAAGGACCGCTGCGCCAGATCAGCATCGTGACGAAAAGACCAACAACCACGGGCGGCAACCCCATACCTGTATTGATCAAACTGATGACAAATCTCTTTCCAAAAAAATTATTGAGGGCGACGATCGTGCCGATGGAAACACCGATGAAAAGACTGATAAACGTGGCTGTCCCTGATATTTTCAGCGACAGCCACGTGATTCCCAGAACTTCGGGATCAAAAGTCATGAGTAATTCAAAAGCTTTAACGATCCCCTGAATAAATAATTCCACTTAAAAAAAATCCTCGTGCCTTTACACAGATTATTTTCCCAAATCGTCGACTTTCTTTCCGGCATCCGGGAAAAACAGCGGAGAACCGTATTTATCCACACCGAATGTTTTGATAATATCCTGGGTGGTTTTGGACACCATGAAAGCGGCAAACGCTTTGGCGCCATCGGCGTTGGCTTTGGGCCATTTGGCGCTGTTGACTTCAATCACGTGATAAATATTCAGCAGGGCGGCATCGCCTTCCACCAGAATATCCAGACCCAAATTTTTTTTCAGAGCCAGGTAAGTTCCGCGATCCGCCAGGGTATAGCCTTTTTTCTCGGCGGCAACGTTCAGGGTTTGCCCCATGCCCAGTCCGGTTTCCTGATACCATTTCTGACCGGCAGGCGTAATTTCAGATTTTTTCCACAGGGTTTTTTCTTTGGCATGCGTTCCGGAATTATCACCGCGAGACAAGAACAAACTTCCCGATTTGGCAATCAGCTTCATGGCTTCAGCGGAAGACTTGACACCCTTAACTTTAGCCGGATCCGTTCCCGGTCCGACAATAATAAAATCATTGTGCATCACCAGTTGCCGGTTCAAACCGAAACCGTCGGCTATGAATTTTTTCTCCGCATCCGGTGAATGAACCAGCATGACATCCGCTTCACCCTTTTCCCCCATCTTCATCGCCTGGCCGGAACCGACGGCAATGGTTTTCACAAAATAACCGGTCTGTTTTTCGAAAATGGGAATCAGAACATCCAGCAAACCGGTATCCTGCGTGCTGGTGGTGGTTGCCAGAATAATATTTTTCTGCTTGGGCGCCGCAAAAACACTTGTTCCTCCGAATACGACGATCAGCGCCGCAATCATTAATGTGATGATAATTTTACTGCTTCTGATAAATTTCATGATATCACTCCTTTATATAAAATGAATTTTTATTTTTTGTTGGCTTTCTGCCATTCGACAGAGTTGGGGAAGAAAAGCGGTGAACCGAATTTGTCCTTGCCGAAATCGCGAATAATCAATTGCCCCTTGGATGGCGACGTCAGCCAAGCGATAAACGCTTTGGTGTCCGTTGTATTGATTTTGGAACATTTTGCCGGATTGACCGGTATCAGAGAAATAAAATTTAAAAGAGCTTCATCGCCTTCGGCCAGAATCGCCAGTTTAATCTGGTCTTTCAGCGAGAGATATGTCGCCCGGTCAATGACGGTATAAGCTTCTTTCTGATCGGTATATTTTAATGTGGGGGCATTGCCTTCCGCGCCCTTGTCGTAAACGGAATACCACGAACCCTCAGGTTTGATGGCCGCTTTTGCCCAGAGTTCCATTTCCGCCACATGCGTCCCCGACTTGTCACCGCGGCTGATAAACAAGGAACCTTTGTCCTTGATTTTCTTCAAGGCTTCCGCGGCTGTTTTTGTTCCCCGGATGCCCGCCGGATCCGCAGCCGGTCCGACAATGACAAAATCATTATACATCAGGGGAATTCTTTCGGTGCCGAAACCGTCCGCAATGAATTTTTCTTCCAGGGACTTGGCATGAACCATGACCAGATCGATGTTGCATTTTTTGGCGATATCCAGCGCCGCTCCTGTGCCGGCTCCGACATGACGCACTCTGATGCCTGTTTCATTTTCAAACTGATCTTCCAGGATGCTGACGATACCGGCATCGATCGGACCGATGGTGCTGGATAAGAATATGAACTTATCCCCGTCGGCGGCCAGCGCCAGAGATGACCATATCAAAATCAACAAGACCGTTATTTTCCCAATAAAAATTCTCATTTCCCTAACCCTCCTTTTTTAAGCTGCTTTAATATAAAAAACACTTCAATATTTAATATTAAACAATCCTTGCCTTCTATTGTATATATGGGTAATGTCATAAATGATATAGTATTAAAATTCAAGAAAATTATCTCCTTATCCTTAGAATGACTAAAAAAATAACGACTTGGAAACGTTATAAATCTATTGACCTTATTTTATAATTTGGATATTAGTTCAAAAAAACGACTCGAATGATACAAATAATCAGGAAGGAGATTCGCAAAAATGAGTACGGAAATCAAGGCCCCCATGACCGGAAAAATCATCAGCATTGTTGTTCATGTCGGCGATCAGGTTAAGGAAGAAGACGAAGTTATCATCATGGATGCGATGAAAATGGAAATCCCCGTGTATGCCCCGGCCGACGGTGTGGTCAAAGACATACAGGTCAAAGAAGGCGACTCTGTAAAAACGGACCAGACATTAATGATTCTTGAATGATCAACAACCGTGCGTGAAGGAAGTAAAATCTTTTTCATTTTCTTTCTTCACGCGTTTTTTCACACCGTTTTACCCATTACGTTAATTTAAAATAATATCCACCCGATGATTCTCTTGCGCCCCGACTACTTCCCGAAAGAATCATATATCCCCATGATCATAATTCCAATGATCAGCAGCGGAACAACATATCGGATGAGAACGCTCCATAATTTCCCTACCGACAGACCGGTCTTCCCTCTGTTTGCTTCGGCAATGGCTTTGTCCGTACCCCAGACATACCCCGTAAATATCGCCGCAAACAAGCCGCCGACCGGCAGGAAAACGGAATTGGCAAACCAGTCATATGTATCCAGGATATCCGTTCCGAGACCCGGAAATGAAACACCGCTCAACACGCTGTAACCCAGAGCAGCCGGAAGACCGACGATGAACATGATTAATCCCATTAATGCCGCCGCTTTTTTTCTCGGCCAGCCTCTTTCGTCAATCAGCCAGGCCGTTACAACTTCCAGAAGTGAAATGGCGGACGTCAAGGCGGCAATGGCCAGTAAGATAAAAAATAATACACCAAAAAAGATGCCGAAGGGCATCTGTGCAAAAACAGCCGGCAAAGTAATAAAGACAAGCCCGGGTCCCGCTCCCGGTTGGAATCCCAAAGCGAAAACGGCGGGAAAAATGGCAAAACCCGCCATGAGCGCAACCATGGTATCCAATCCGACCACCCACGCGGTGCTGGACGGAATTTCATCATGGTCTTTGAGATAACTTCCGTAGGTAATGAAAACCCCCATGCCCAGACTCAGAGAGAAAAACGCCTGGGACAGCGCGGCGAGGACGGTCCGTCCGGTCACCTCGCTGAAATCAGGATTCAGGTAATAAGCAAGGCCGGCTGAAGCGCCGGGCAGAGTAACGGAGCGAATAATCAAAACAATCATGATCAGGAATAAGACGGGCATAAGAATTAATGACCACCGCTGGATGCCGTTGACCACGCCGGCGGCAATGATGCCGATGGTCAGAATCATAAATACGGCCGCCCAGATAATGGGTTCCCAAAGGCTGGTGATGTGGCTTTTAAAAACCGCTTCATGGTTGATTCCGGGAGTGCAAACCGCGACAACCACTTTATAAATATACGCAAGCGCCCAACCCGCCACGACAATATAATAAGAGAGGATGATGAATCCGGTGAAAACGCCCAGCGCACCGACCAGCCACCACGGACTCCCCGGAGCAATCGCTTTGAACGCACCGACCGGATCACGCTGAGAAGCCCGTCCCAGCACCGTTTCATTGACCATCAGAGGATAGCCGAGTAAGAAAACGGCCAGCAGGTAAATCACAATAAACGCCGCTCCGCCGTTTTCCCCCGTCATGTAGGGAAACCGCCAGATGTTGCCCAATCCGATGGCTGATCCAGCCGCCGCCAGAATAAATCCCAGGCGGCTTGCCCATTGCTCACGCTCACCTTTCAAATCATTCATAGTAGTCCCCTCTTTTATCCGTACATCAAGGAATGCATTTCATTCTTTCGAAACGATAAATTCTTTCCATGCTTTATATCGTGTCGGCAATCTTATACTTGTCTTGAATCCTAAAATCAATTTTTTTTAAAACCACCCTCCCATTGCAAAAAAAGATGCCGTCAAAATATTTGACATAAAAAAATAAATAAAATAAGAATCTTCATCGGAGACATTACCCCATGAAACTGGAAAATGATTTATATGCTATTGACAAAACACTTCTGGTCAAGGCCGGTGAAATCATTAACCAAAACGTTTTAAACAGAATAGCCGGTTTGGCGGGAAGAATTCATTATGTCTCGATCAAAGACACCTGGCTGATGAAAGATCTCGTCAAAACCTTCAAGGACAAACGGTACGTCCACATTCTTTATCCACCCGAAGTGAATCAAAAGATCATCCAGTCGATAACCCGAATCAAAATACCGGAATTGATCATGTCCGAACTCGCCTACATGAAAAAACTGACACCTTATACGTATCGGCACATCATGGTCATCTCCATTCTTGCCAGCAAAGTATCCTTTGATCATTCACTGAAGAATAAATACATGCACGATCTGGCTCTCCTGTTAAGTCTTTTTCACGATCTGGGCAAATCGCGTATCCCGCTGGATATCCTGGACAAACCCACGCCGATCACTTTGCAGGAACGTCAGATTTTAAGTTCTCATCCCCTGATTGGCTATATTCTTTTACATTATTATTTCGGAAGGCATCATAAAAAATATTCTTTTTCTTCTTTTCAACATCATGAAAGGCTTGACGGTTCCGGTTATCCGATGGGCATTAAGACGCTCAACAAATATTCCCAGCTAATCGGCGTCGTGGATGCCCTGGACGCGCTGATCTCCGAACGACCTTACCGAAGCAAACCGTTTTCACTCAGAGCCGCCATCGATTTACTGCTGGAAGAAGCGGACGCCGGAAAATTCAGAAAAAGCCTGGTTCGCACGCTGATCATATACTCCCGCCGGGAAAAGTCCGGCGTCAGGATCGTCATCGCCGAAAGAGGACGTGATGAAGCTCCGGCTGATAATTCCTACGGCAAAACAGCAAAGACCTGAAATATTGTGCATCGCCCAATCAGGCAACGAAACGTATCTTCACAGCAATTTCTATTGCGCCGGAATGACGTGACGTCTCAGAGTCGGGGATAATCGTACGTCTCTATAAAAATATTAATATTTTCAATGTCCCAGAATCACTTCTCCGGTATCGGTGATGAGCTTCTCCGGCAACCGGAAAATGCGCCGGAAAATATCCAACGTTCCTTTCCCGATGGATTTCGCCGTCATCGTCGTCACTTTCGGATCATCCCATGTCCCGTCGATCTTGAAATGAGCGGTAATCAATTTGCCTCTTTCATCGGTGATGATCCATCCGGCAATAGGAATCCTGGACGCAATGACATCCAATGTCTGCAACGGATGAACCCCCGCAATGCAATCAAGTCTCTTCTGGAGGACGTCAACCCGGCCTGAACCGGAAATCTGCATCGCATTGCTGTCAATAAAGAAATCCTCCGTAACAATGACGCCATTTTTTAAAGAAGCGTGAAACGTGATCGCGCTGTAAGGCATGCCGCCCTTTGCCATATCCGGCAGTTGCAGTTTCGCCAGTTGAAAAACATTCAGGAGGGAAAATATCTTGGACAGAACGGAAAACTTTTTCAAAACACCTTTTTCCGCCCGGACCGTCACGGTTCCCATCGCGGACTGCTTGAGCTCCTCGGCATTACCGCCGCTCATCGAAATATTGGCGGACAGGGATAAATTTCCGGTAACCGTGCGATCACCCAATTCCAGATACTGCTGAAGTTTCTCCAGCGACATTTTATCGACGGTAACATTCGCGTCATAACGATTCTGACCGCCCGCCGTCAAATAAACCCTGCCTTTGGCCTTGAACTTTCCGTCAAAGATTCCCATTTCCAACTCATCGACATCCAGGATGTTGTTCTTCAACTTCAAAGCCGCGTACAGTTTCTGGAATGGCGCATCGCCAAAGGTCCCTCCATCCAGCAGCAAAACGGCATTCAGGTCCATGGTTGATTTGGTCTTTTGATCTTTCGAGGGATAATGCAGAGACATCAGACGGTTCAAGTCGTCAGAATGGACATACATGGAACTCAGTTCCAGTGTGATCTTGGGCAAGTCGAAATCCGTAATATCTCCCGACAGGGAAAACGTTGATGTTCCCGCTCCGAATTGCAGACGCTCCACATGGACAAGTTCATCGTCAAACGATAATTGCCCCCTGACATCGCGCAGCATGACATCGCCTTTGGCGCTTTGCAGGCCCAAATCCGAAGCCCCGATTGAATCGGCACTGAGCCGGCAGAACACCCTGGCATCGCTGAAGTCTTCCATCCAGAAATTGCCCTGAATTTTACCGCGTCCGATTTGTGTTCTGAACAGCGATGTCTGCATCGATCTGTTTTTGAAAGACAGATTGCCCGTCAGACCCTGCACCCGGCTGAATTTGTCGGACACCGCCAGCGAAACATTTTTCAGAGCAATGTTCCCATTCCACTGCAGCGAAGACGGCTCGTTGAGATTGCCCCGACCGGCGACGGAAATCTTTGCCGTGCCCGTCGGATCAAATTTTTTCAGCAACGGCAGCAACGGAGTTGCTTCACGAATATCAACCGTCCCGGATTGGATGGTGAACGATGCGGGAGAGTCCCCCTCATAGCGCAGCATCATTTTCCCTGTGATAGTCACCGGCGGCATAACATGTTTAAACGATGTAAAATCGACCGCCTGATCATCAATCACCAGATCGGCCGTAAACTGATTTTTCCCGGACCGCGGTTTTTCCAGAACGCCGGGAAATGCGTAAGCGGCATCGGTCAGATCCCAGTGGGCCTTGATCCGGAACGCGCTATCCGGACCTTTTCCCGAAAGCGTGAGAAGCGACACCCCCCGGAAATCCATGTCATTGAAGGTTTTCTCGCCCAGCAGCCAGACCACGTCATCGCGAACCGGCTGAACCTTCATGTAAGCGGTGTATATATTGGGTTCCGGTCGGGCAAAATCGGAAATGCTGCCTTCCATCGTACAGGGCGACTTGCCGAAATACGCCCGGATATCTTTGAGAGAAAACTGCCGTCTCTTCAGCTCCAGGATGCCCCGGATATTATTAAATGACGGAGCAGAAGGAACCACTTCAAAAACACCCTTATCCACCTCGGCGGTAATGGAAAGCACATCGACGCCTTCCTTACCATTGATGTTGGCAATCTGGCTCAACCGGCCCTTTAACTTCCCTTCGATAAGCCGGAACTTGCCATCCTTGATATGCTCTTGAATAAAATCCCCCACGCCTTTATGAATAATGCCCCACGGCACATAGGATTTGACGTCTTTCAACTGGAACATAGTGGTGATGGCTGACGCTTTCAAAAGCGGGTCCTTCTTATCCAGATCGTCCATTTCAAAGCGGCCCTTCGCGTTGAATTTATCAACCGCCAGCCTTCCGACATCCACGCGCAGACTTTCTCTGTCGCGCTTCATAGAAAAATTCGCTTCAACAATCTTCGGCTGGACATAACCTGTAAAAACGCCGGGATAAAAAAGAGACGCGTTTTTTATTGTAACCGTCCCTTTCGATTTAAAATCCGAAAACCGCCCCGAATACGTCATATCCATTCTTAATTTGCCGGACACTTGCTCAATGGGCGTGTAGGTCCTCAGATACGCATTATAATGGTTCAAATTCGCATCCTTCAAATGAACCGACGCCCGCACTTTACTCTCATACACAGGCTTTCCTGACGAAGCGGGTCTGAACAAACCGCTCAATTCCACGGCAGCCCTGTTTTTATTTTCAAGAATAAACGACGTGATATGAAAACGATATCGGTTCGTCCAGAACAGCGCGGTTATCCGGCCGTCCAGATTTTCCAGCGACGTCAGAAGGCCGGCCGGGTCCGCCGCCTGATCCGCAAAAACAACCGACCCATTGTGAATGATAATTTTCCGGATTTTCGGCGCCTTCTTATCCTCTTTGCGTATCAGAAGATCGGCAATATTCAGCACGCCGGAACTGTCGCGCTTTAAAGAAACACGGGGGCGATCCAGAACAAGCTCCCCGAAAACCAGGCGATTTCTTAAAAGCGGCAGGATGTTGATCCGGACCAGCGCTTTATCCACCCTTAAAAAATCGGAGACGCCATCCTTGTCCCTGATGACCAGATTGGTAAAATGAAACGACAAACCGTTGCGCACCGTCAGTGAGGCCGCGCTCTTCTCATAAGAGATCGCACGATTCAATTTTTCGCTGACGGTTTTTGTGATGTATTCCCTGTAACTGTCCGGCTGTGAAATCTTTTCCGCGGCATAAAACCAGGCGCGCGTCAACACTGCGGCGACGGCAATCACCGCTAAAAGGACGACGGCGAGAATAATTTTTCTTTTTACAGTCAATGAAGGGCGCCTTTTTTAGAATTATTAAGACTTTTGTACATCAACCCTTTACCGCTGTCAATTTCAACATTACACAGCAAAATATTTTAAAAGATTTGGTTAGATCAAAAAAACTGGGGGTACGATACCCCCAGTTCATTTCTTTCGCGACAGAGACCTTTTTATCAATCGCAATTGCAGTCGCACAAATCGTAAGGACCGCCCGCGGTTATGGTATCGTCTCCCACATCCGTTGTACCGGCAGGACATCCGCAACTCTGCGGCACCGGAATCGCCACGACCTGAACATTGTTCTGTGTCGTGCAGCAATGATTGGCAACATAGTCATCCCATACGGCACACTGATCACCGCTGGATGAACTGGTCGCCGTAAAGTTGCTGCCGGTTACATTGGCGCCGCTGATGATTACGGGCAAACTGGACGGGGTGAAAGTGTAACCGGTTTTCGCCGGTGTCAGCGTGTAGCTGCCGTTCGCCAATCCCGTAAAGCTGAATGCGCCGCTGGATGACGTTGTGGCGGAGGCTGTCGTTGCTCCCGTAAGGGTGATGATGACATCGGCTAATGTCGCGCCGCTGACCGTACCCGACAGGTTGTAGGTTGTAGTGGATGTCGAACCCGCAGCAGACAGGATGCTCACATGGAATACATACGCTTCTTCCGAACCTAAATCCATGGTACGCGTTCCAATCAGGAACTGGCCGTCGTAGGATAACTGGCCGTGGAAATCGGTTCCCTGTATCGTGGCCGTGCCCGTCGAACCGATGGCGATGGTTTCCGTCGCATCAGGTCCGGATATCGCGGTGTCATTATCCACCCAGTTGCTGAACGTCATCACACCGGTGTTGTTGATGGCAATGTTCTGATGCGCCCAGAAGGCCACATCGCCGACTGCCAGGATGTGATCGATCCACGTGCCGGCCACAAGTCGCCCTCTTCTGTAAATGTGCCCACAATGGTTTTTTTGTCGTAAGACAGGAAGCCTCTGTAAGAAGCGGGCGCATCGCCGCTCATTGTCACAATGCCGTTGGCATCCACCGAAAGAGTAACATTCTGCACTCTCGTCGTATTATCCGTGCCGTCGGGATCCGTCGAACGGGTTATGGTCACCTCGCGGGAGGCATTGGTGTATCCCGCTTCATGAAGCCATTTCTCTTCACCGCCGGCCATCAGCATCAGCGTATGAGTAACAAAATGTTTGCTTTGCAAATCGCTGTTGCTGTAGGTCACCCCCGATACTCTTTTCTGAGCAATGAACAACTGCGAGCTGCCCGATGCTGTTCCGGCAATGAAGTTTTTGTTCAGGGTAATGGCATAATGACCGTCCGTGGCAACGCCGTTATTGGTTTCTGTAATAACGCCGGTGTTGGGATTAATGGTCCAGACAATCGGACCCGCCGGGCAAGTGGTGCTTCCCGTTGAATCCTGGCAACTGTTGAACGTGATGCCGCCCGTGGCGCTGACGGTGACGTTGTAACGTCCCCAACTGTTGATGTCGCCGGCTTCCAGAATCTGCACATCCCATGTTGCCTGAAGATCGGACTGCGAATAGCGTGTTGTCGCGCTCGAAGAGGTTGCTACAAAGTTCGCCGTCATATCCGCTCCGTCAATGACGATTGATCTGCTGGTTGGAGTGAAGGTGTAACCGGTCAATACGGGTGTAACGGTGTACGTTCCGTCGGCCAGACCGTCGAACGCGTAAGTTCCATCGGTTGCGGTGATTGTGGTTTCCGTATCACTATCCGCGTCTGTTAACCTGATGGTTACACCGCCTGCAACCGCACCGCTTACGGTCCCGGAAATAGCGTGCCGTCCTGTAAGATCATCGATGAGATCGTCAAGGTCATCACTGCCGCCGCCACCGCATGTGTTCAATGACAGGCCGAGCAAAACTATCAACAACAAGTATACCATCGATTTTATTTTTTTCATAAGCTGCTCCTCTATTTTTATTTTTTTATTTTATGTTGTTTGAATTCAGATTTTGTTTTCCGCGTTTTCATTAGAGATGAACGGTATGAGCTTTAGCGAATATTGAGCTTTTCATGCTACTTCAGATTGGGACTCCGGTATCCAGCGAAAAAACCTGTGCTTCATTTATAACCAATTAATGTATATACGTCAAATAAATTTTGGCGGGATGAGGTTCTGCGGGGCATGCTCCTTCATCCCGACCTGAGAAATTTTTTCATCACAGATGGGAAATGCCTTTGTCAGCCCGCATCATTGACCATCCGGTAATGTCTCAAAAATCCGAGACGGGATCGGTTTTCCATCTGCAAATTGTCTTTTCCAAGAAATTTACCGCAAAAAGCATCTTCCACTTCACGGTCGCAATCATGGACAAAGATGTCACCGGATTTCCCGATTAATCTTGAGGCAAGAAAAATACTTTTCATCCTCCCCGGCTGATGGTCCTTCCAACCGGAAGGTCCGTCCACCAGGATAATATCCCATTTTTCTTTTTCCACATTATCGGGCAAGGTTGTATTTAACAGAGAGGTATCTTCGAGAAACGTCCTCCAATCTTTTCTTTGCGTATCATAATGAATGCGAAAAGCCTTGATCGCCTTTGACCGTCCTGTAATCTTTTCAAACCAGTCTTTGTTATCCTCTATAAAAACGGTGACTCCGTCCCGGTTAAGACCTGACCAGAACAAACTGTCATTGCCCAAACCGAATACCAAAAAATTACAGGGAGTCTTTCTTCGGACAATCGCGGCAATGATTTTCAATTGTTCCGTGCTTAGAAGGATTCCATTCAACCTCTTCATCAAAGCAATATTAAAAGATGAAGGCCGAAATGCGGCCAATGTGATAGTCAACCGCGCAAGAGAAAACATTTTTTATCTCCTTTAAGATGACAGCTCAGACATTTTCGTTACCAGAAAGTTTACATATAACAAATAACGACGGAATAGGAAAACGGTCATGACGCTACTCAATGATTCCCACCATGGCCGTACGGTAGTGTTGCGAGGCGGTCATTATACCGCGGAACCAGATGACGACCGTATGTTCTGCATCCCAGACGGGAATGTACGGACGGAGATTATCGACGCCGGAGTTTTCCGTTATCGGCGTCCATCGCCATGATGCACCGCCGTTTTCCGTCACGCCTTTGAAGATTTCATGATGGGCCAGAGGCGATTCATTCCGCGGGTCAATCGGAGTGGAAAGATACAGCGTGTCAGGATGATGTGGATGGATCGAGCCCAGCCCCGTATAATCCTCCTCCTGCCTCCACAGGCAAGGCCCCGCTTTGGCAACCGGATGGACGATCCACTGCCTGCCGTTCCAGCGGGCGTAGAAAAAGCGGTGATCGTCATAAGTCGAGTTTTCGGGGATATCGTTCGCCCGGCAGGTAATCAGCGCAACGGGATGGTCGTCCTGATCCAACCGCAAATCGGTCGTCCAGGCGTGTGTCATGGTTTCGCCGTTCCAGACACTGTCGGCAGCAAACACTCGGGTCAAATGGGTTTGTGAGCGGCCCCGGTCACTGAACACGTTACCATCAGTCACGTTGCCGTCCGAGGTGTGGAGCTTCCCGCCCCGGATAAAACCGTGATAGATGCTGTTGTTGAAATCCCGCGGATGATGTTCGGTACAGATCAGATCGATGCGGTCGACACCGTTGGACGCATACTTTACGTAGGCATTGGAATACCCCTTCAATGTTTGGGTGAATAACTTTCCGGCATACGAAAAGGTATTGCCGTTATCGCTTGATCGCATCATCGTCGGATCATTATTGATGCCACGGAAGAAGTTATAGAGTCTTTTCTCCGTCGAAAGACAGTGTAGATTGGAATAAGTGATGCGGCTTTTACCGATGCGCCCGGCCAGGCTGAACGTTTTTTCCGGCTGCCAGCTGCCGGCATCGTGCGGCCGTGCGGAAATACGCCAATAGGCGCGCTTTTCACAGTTGTGCTTCGTATAGACGGCCAGGTACCGGCCGTCCGGGCGGATGAAAAAGGCGGGTGCATTGTGATCGTCGGCCTGAAGCCTCTTGTGCAGGACAACAACGTTACAGACGCCGGTCGTAATGTCGTAAACCGCAGCTTCGATATTGCCGCCGCGCTTCCCACCATCCGGCCCTTCCGTTGCCGCCACTGAGCCGACAATAATCGTATTGTTGACCTTATCGACGACGGCGCGCGGATCCTGATACCAGCACCAGGCGCCATTGTCATTAAAAGTGATCAACTTCCCGGCCACATCTCCCGCAACGGATGCCGATGCGGGAGATAAAGGCACGTTGTCCTGCTCCGCTGATTTGCGGCCTGTGGCACGCGCAAGAAAATGTCTTATTTTTTTCAAACGTTATTTCTCCCTGATATGGGTAACCGGTCACGGACTTATTGCGGCGCCGTCCTCCGCCATACGCGTTTTCGCAATTGGTGCAGAAAGAATTTAAATCCATTGTTATGCCAGTATTTGTAAAAAAGGTATGATGACACGGAAAGAACATATCCCTTTAATTTTATCGATTTTCTATTCAGTCTGCGAAATTTAAAGGGGGATTTTTTAAAATAGTCATCCCATTCACGGATTAAAACATTATACGAATAAATCCAGGGTTTATCGTAACCAACCAAATGCAGAATGTATGACTTCTGCTTTATGTCTTCATGGGAGGCGTACTGTGTTCCAAACGATTGGTTGATGTACTCCAGGGGATATTGCTTTTGCTGCTGAAGAAATAATCCGTAAAAATAATTATAGACGACCGGCAGCAATTTCACTTTCTTTTCGAAGCATATGTTAAAACAATCCTGATCCTGATATGTCAGGGTGTATGCCGACCGGGCCGTATTCAACAATGTTCGGGATATATGATGCTCTCTCATCAATTTCAGATTCAGCAACATGACGCCTGAATTAAAATAATTTTTAATCTTCAGAGAATTATCTTTCAGCGGCAAATCTTTGACGACAGCCGCATAATGCCCCTCGATATCGATTGCAAATAAATCATTCAAATCTTTTTGTACGATGATGTCGCCGTCTAAATACAACACCTTCTGCTCATCAGAGAGGAACTCGGGTAAATCAAATTTCAGATACGTTGCGATGGTGACGTGGGGGTGATCCTGCAAATCTTTAAATTTTTCGACGGATGCCGTAAGGATATGAATATCGACGCCGATATTTTTGAATTCATAAAATCGGTTTATGTCTTCCTCCGGCAAACCGGTGGTGATGATATAAACAACATAATATGTGTCCGGACTTTTATTGCAAATCAGAGACGTAACGGCAACCGCCGTAGGAATGACGTAATGGCGGTCGCAGATGAATGCTACTGGAATTCTTCTCAAACAAATATCCTCATCTCGGCTAATCAACACGGCTCAAACCTGACACTATCCCGGAGCCATGGATGAAGCCGGTATTCAGTTTCTATCGACGTGTCCTATTGAAAGGTTGCGGAAATGTCAATGCGAACATTGCGGCGCGCGGAAGCTTCATCTGATGATAAACACAAATCCGCGCTTCCTCCGCCGTCACGGCTGAACCTTTTCTTTGTGGACAAAATATTCTTTCGCTTTACCAACGGCAAATTTAAATCCTTTGCCGCGCCAGAACCGGAAGAAATAGTATACATTGTTTAAAACATCATGCGACTCGATAAAATCCTCCAGCTTCATGGATTT
>JAGVUJ010000097.1 GCA_019136325.1 Deltaproteobacteria bacterium | reverse complement strand
ATCAGCTCCAGAATGATCTGCGGTGCGGGCATTATTCTCCTTCACAATCGAAAAACAAATTTTATTTAGGCGCTTCCCGCTGTTTCCAATCCAGCGGCATGAACGCCCTTTATCCTGCATCTATTTGATATGAGGCTAAGTGCGACGATTTTTAATGCTGTTTTATTAACTCTTTTGATTTGATTTGTAAATAATAAAAAGTCCGACAGGAAGATCGCAGACGATCCACAAGACGTCTCTCCGGCGAAGTTGGACTATAGTCTTCGGTCGAAGTGGGATGCCCGATGATTTAACTGAAATTAAGGTTTGTTTATATGTTTTTTGATGAATGCCGCGATTTCTTCGTTGGCGATTCTCGCTTCGGGAATGTAAACAACGGAATGAAAAACATGAAACAGATCTTCCCATTCTCTTATCGTGCAATCAACGCCCGCCTTTTTGAGGGCATCGGCCATGCGCAGCGAATCGCTGTGCAGCATTTCGTTTGTTCCCACATGAATCAGCACGGGCGGCAATCCGCTCAAATCGCCATACAGGGGAGAGACAAGCGACGAGCGTAAATCGGCATTTTGGGCGTAAAGTTTAGCCATATGAACCATACTGGACTTGGTGAACATGGGGTCCACATCGGCTTTGGTTTCGATAGTTTCACCTGAGTGATCGAGATCAACCCATGGCGACATGACAAAGGCCGCGGCGGGAAGCGGGTCGCCGTTTTCTTTCAGTTTCAGCAGCGTCGCAAAGGTCAGGCCGCCTCCCGCTGAATCGCCGCCGATGACGATTGAATCGGCGGGAACACCCTGTTGTAAAAGCCAGCGATAGGCCGAGACGGCGTCTTCGATCGCGGCCGGATAGGGATTTTCCGGCGCAAGGCGATAATCCACAGACAAAATCCTGACTTGGGACAGCTCGCTCAGCAATCCGGTGATTCCGATGTGGGTCTGGGGAGAACCCATGGAGTAGGCTCCTCCGTGCAAATATAAAACGGCGGCAGGGCGGTTTGCGTTGTGTTGAACGGCGCTGACCCACAGGGCTTCCGGACCTCCGGCGTTCACCTGTTCGATGACGCACCCGGCCGGCGGCAGCGCAAACGACATCATTCCCGCCATTCCCTGACGCAACAGTTCAATGGGCAGATTGCTGATATCCGGCAATTTCATCGACGCCATAAAGGCCGAGACATTTTGCGCTTCCTGACTGATCATTCGTTACACCTCTTATCCAATTTTTGCCGTACATCCGGCAAAGAAAACTACAACAGACGGAAGAGTTCTGTCAATCGAATACCGGATATTTTTCCTGCCGATTATTTTTCCGGGAAGGAATAAAGACGAAAATAATTTCTCATATTTCAGTTGCAGCCGTCAGGAGCGGTTTTATCGCAGCCACCGGTTCAGTACGCGATAAGTATCCCGCGTGCTGATCGGCTTGGCAATGTAATCGTCCATTCCCGCAGCCAGGCATTTTTCCTTGTCTCCGCTCATGGCCTGAGCCGTCATGGCGATGATGGGCAGCGATTTGAATCGTTTATCCCGCCGGATCATCTTCGTCGCCTGGTATCCGTCCATTTCGGGCATTTGTATGTCCATCAGCACCAGGTCGAAGGTTTCCTGTTTGATTTTATTCAGAGCGTCTTTCCCGTTTTCGGCCAGCACGACCCGGAGTCCCGCTTTCTGAAGGATTTCGCGCGCGACCTGCTGGTTGATGAAATTGTCTTCCACCAGCAATATCCGCTTGCCGGCCAGTTGTTCCTTCGAATGAACGTTGACCGGATCATTGACCGTGGGAATGTTTTTTTTCATCTTGCGGCCGAAGATGTTCATAATCTGATCAAAAAGGTTTGAACGATGAAACGGCCGGTTCAGAAAATATTTTACGCCCAATTCCCCGGCAACGGATCTGAGGTCATCCTGACGGGATTCCGAAACGATCATCATGACGGGAATCCCGGCGAGCGCGGCATTCTTTTTGATCGTCCTGACCGTCTTGATGCCGTCCCGGGCCGACATTCCGAATTCGATAAGCAGAAGATGAAAGCCTGTTTTCTCTTTCAGGATTTTCAAGGCTTTTGATCCTGTCGCGGCGGTGGTAACTTTAAACCCGAAACTTTCCAGATAATCCGCAAGAACTTCCCGAGCGGTCGGACTTTCATCAACAACCAGCGCTCTTTTGTTTTTCAAGGTTGTTACGGGGAGAGACATGCGATTTGCCTTTTTCTTTTTTCCCAGCCCCAGAGGAATCAGGAAAGTAAAGACACTGCCTTTCCCCGCTTCGCTTGCCGCCTCTATTTTCCCTCCCATGAGCTGTACGATCTGCCTGGAAATGGCCAATCCGAGACCGGTTCCGCCGTAGCGTCTTGTGACGGAACTGTCCGCCTGAGTGAACAGTTCGAACAAATCGCCCATTTGCTCCTTCGTCAGACCGATGCCGGTATCTTTGACGGAAAATTTCAAACGGATATAATCTTTGCGGCCGCTTCTGAATTTGTCGGACAATTCCACGCGAACAACCACTTCGCCTTTTTCCGTAAACTTCACGGCATTGCCGATCAGATTGATCAGCACCTGCTGGAGACGCAAGGGGTCTCCCTTCAACACGAGAGGAACATTCCTGTCGATATGGAAGAACAGATCCAGGCTTTTCTGCGCGGCGTGCGGATACATGATATCGGAAATATGCGTCATGATTTCTTCAAGATTGAAATCGAGTGTTTCCAGCTTCATTTTGTCCGCTTCTATCTTGGAATAATCGAGAATATCATTGATGATGACCAGCAGCCCCTGCGCCGAAGATTCTATTTTGCTCATGTAGTCTCTCTGTTTTTCCGACAGATCGGTCTGCAGGGCAAGATTGACCAGGCCGATGATGCCGTTCATCGGCGTGCGGATTTCATGGCTCATGTTGGCCAGGAAAGCACTTTTGGCCTTTGTGGCCTCCTCGGCGATTTCCTTGCTTCGAAGACTTTCCTCGAGAGATTTTTCCTTGGCTTTGATCTCGGTGATATCCCGAATCACTTCAATGGAACCAAAACGATTTCCGTCCTTGTCGAAAAGCGGAGCCGCCACACCCCACAGATGCGCTCCCTGGCCGTTACGCAGTTCGGGGATATATGTTTCGGCGTAAATCTTGCTGCCACGCTCCACATATTTGTATGACACTTCCAATTTTTTGTCTCTTTTGTCCAGAAGATCGATCAGCATGGGCTTGCGTCGGCCGTAAAAGGGTATGGCGTATTCATAATGGCCTTTGCCCAGCATGGCGTCCTTTGTCATGCCCGTCATTTCCTCGATGGCGCGGTTCCAGGCAATCACCCTGCCGTCGCTGTCGATGACCAGTGTTGCGTCGGGAATGAATTCGATAATGTCGTTAAGCCGTCTGGTCAGTGAAAGAAGTTCTTCCTCCGCTTTCTTGCGCGCGGTAATGTCCCGGGCGATTCCCTGTATGGCCACCGGTTTTCCGTTGGACATGATGTTTGCGCCCTGAGTCTCCACATAAACAGAGGTCCCGTTTTTATGACGCAATCGGAACTCCCGCAGGCCCTGCTGAACTCCGTATTCGGTGATTTCCCGGATAATTTCCAGGGCAACGGATATCTGGTCGTCATCCAGAAGGTTTACAATGGACAACGACGATATTTCATCTCTGGTATAACCGACCAGATCAAAGGCGGCGGAATTGGCATCAAGGAACCGCCCGTCGAAACCGACGACGAAAACGAGATCGATCGATTGCTCAAAAAGAGCGTTGTATCTCTCCTCCGTTTCTTTTAATTTGTTCTCCGCCTGCTTGCGCTCGGTAATGTCGTGAACCAGAGTCAAGAGATAGTTTTCCTTATCGATTTCAATGACCCGCGAGGAAAAAAGCACATTGCGAATGTTGCCGTCTTTGCGTCTAATCATCATCTCCGCATTTTTAATTTCCCTGGAATCATTTAATGCGTTGATGATTCTTTCGCGCTCTTCCGGATTGACAAATAAATCGAAGTCTCCGAATGAACCGGAGGTGATTTCCCCGTGTGAATAACCGGTCCAGCGTGTAAACGCCTCGTTCACATCGATAAATTTCAGAGTCTTGGTGTTGTTGATGGCCATGGGATCAGGGCTGAAATGAAAAATGGTGGAGAATTTTTTCTCGGATCTGGCGATTCTTTCCCCGGCCCACTTGCGTTCGGTGATGTCGCGGGAAATGCCGCCGAGGATGATGTCGCCGTTTTCCAGCAGAACGGGAAATTTGGTTGTCTCGTATACTCTTTTACCCAGGCGTTCTTCCACAATCATGATCGATTCTGTTCGCATGACCTGTGTGTCGTTCGCCCGAAATTTGTTGGCCACATGCAGCGGCATCAACTGAAAATCGTCTTTCCCGATGATGTCTTTCTGATCTTTATCCAGCATTTCTTCCATGGCCTTGTTGACCAGAATGTAACGGAATTGACTGTCCTTGAGATAAACGATATCGGCCGTTGCGCCGATGAACGTGCGATAACGCTCTTCGCTTTCCCGGAGGGCGACTTCCATCTGCTCCCGCTCCGTAACATCGCGCAGAATCATGCAGTTCTGTAGCCTTCCCGCTCTGTCCGGAAAAACAGATGACGTCAGTTCGGCGGTGAAGCGGGTCCCGTCTTTCCGGAAATGAAAAAGCCTGCCGCTCATTCTGCCGGTTCGAGCTCGCTCCTGGAGTAATTGTTCCAAACGCGGATCGGATGTATCCACCAATTCCCCACGTTCGGCGTCGATGATCTCCTGCTTTGTGCGTCCAAACATCCTGCAGGCCGCCGGATTGGCATCAAGAATGGTCCCGTCGCCGGGTCGCGTCAGTAAAATCGCATCCATGGAATAATCGAACAGCGAGCGATATCTCAATTCGTTTTCCCGGATGGCTTCCTCGGCCTGTTTACGTTCGGTAATATCCCTTCCGACGGCAAGAATTCTCCCCTGGCCACCGATATCGGTTTTCTTCAACTGCATTTCCATCCAGAAGGTTGTTCCGTCTTTTCTGCGGGCCAGCCATTCAAATATTTGCGGCCCTTCGCTGATCGTTTTTTTGATGAGCCTTAGCACTTCTTCTTCCGTGCCTATCTGTGGGTCACCGCTTAAATCAACGACCCTGCATCCGAGAGCTTCTTCTTTGGAATTAAAGCCGTAGATTCTGAGCATCGAATCATTGACATCAATAATTTTTGCACTTTCAGCATCGTGAATGAAAATGGCTTCCGACGAGGCGTTGAAGATTTCCCGGTATTTCTTTTCGCTCGCCAACAGCAATTCCTCGGCCTGTTTGCGCTCGGTAATATTGCGGATAACGCCTTTAAAACCGATGATGCCGCCGGACGAATCCTTGCGCAGCATAATCGAGGCTTCAACGTAACCCCGGGAGCCGTCTTTTCTTTTTATCGGCCAGTCGTAGCCCTCTGAAGACTGTTCTGTTTTATATACTCGATTGAACGTTTGATAAACTTTCCGGGTGGTTTCGTCATTCGCCGAAAGACGGCTGTAATTCATCCCCATCAATTCGTCCCGGGAAAAACCCGACATCCGGCATACCGAATCGTTGAAGAAGGTAAAATTTCCGGCCAGATCCACTTCAAAATATCCTTCGCGAATGGTTTCGAGAATATTCCGGTATTTTTCCTCGCTCCGGCGCAGCTCTTCTTCCGCTTTGATTCGCTCGGTTCTATCCCGCACAAGACCCCGGAAAGCAATAACCTGGCCGGTTTCATCCTTGACAGCCGATATGGACGTATCCAGATATTTTTTTTGTCCGTCTTTTGAGAATATTTCGTATTCCAGATTTTTTTCCGACTCACCCGTCAGGAAGACCCGGTTATAGGACTCGAATACTTTCCGGGCGTTTTCTTCATTCATGATGTCCCGGTAGCTCATTTTCGTTAATTCGTCTTTCGGATAGCCGTCTATCCGGCAGAGCGCTTCGTTGACAAAGATGAAATCACCCTTCAGATCAAGTTCCGCGTAACCGTCTTCAATATTCTCAACGATGGTTCGATATCGTTCCTCACTCTTTTGCAGCATTTCTTCAGCCAGTTTACGCTCGCTGACATCCCGGCAGACGAACACAAAACCGGTCGGTTCACCTCGCTTGTCACGGATGACGTCGCCATTCACTTCAAAGGGAATAACCCTTCCGTCTTTCATAACGATTTTGTATTCATCAGGACCAAGTTTGCGATCAAGCATCAGCGCTGCGTTTTTCATCAGTCTTTCATGGTCCTCGGGAGCCGCAAATAATACCATGTTCCGGCCTTCAATTTCATCCCGCTGATAACCGCTGATCCGGAGAGCGTGGTCATTGACAAACAGAACCGTGCCTTCCAGACTGGTTCGAACAACGGTATCCGGCATGGTATCGATCAGTCTTGAATATAATTCCTTACTCTTGCGCAACGATTCAAGCGCGGCGTCCTTCTGCAATTCCGCCAGTTTCTGCCGGTCTCGTATTTTTGCTTCTTCCAGTTCCCGGGTGATGGCCGGACAAAGGCGGGACAAATTGTTCTTCATCAGATAATCATGAGCGCCCATGCGCATGCACTCGGCGGCGGTTTCCTCGCCGATGGCTCCGGATATAACGATAATGGGGAGGTTCAGTTTTGTCTGCTTTAAAAGGGTGATGGCCGCGGGCGCGTTAAATTTCGGCATTTTATAATCGCAAATGATGATGTCCCATTGCTTTTCCGTAAGAGCCTGTGTCATGGCGGCGGCGGTTTCGATGAGGTCATAAAGCGGTTCAAATCCGCCTTTTCTCATATGCCGTATGATCAACAGCGCATCATCTTCCGAATCATCGATCATCAACACCCGCAGCTTTCGGGGAGCGCCGGTTTCGGATTTTGTGCCGGTCATTTCCGACGTCATTATTTTTTCCATGATCATCCTTCCCTGCTTATTCCCAGTCCGAACTTACATCCTGTATAAGATTTTTCCGGAAAACACTTTAAACCAACCCGAATGACTGTTTTCAACGGCCGGGAAACGCGTATTGGACAAATTTTAAATCTCCGAAAAAATATTTCTTTTTTTTCGGACCCACCCTAAAAAGAAACGGATAGCTTTTGCAATTGCAATAC
>JAGVUJ010000342.1 GCA_019136325.1 Deltaproteobacteria bacterium | reverse complement strand
AATGTAAAAAAGATGAGAATTATGATCTTAAGTACGTCTGACATTATGACACCTTCAATTTCTAAATTATAACAGAGCAATAAGTGGAAAATATTCTGTCATATTACCCCATATAGATGGAACGATTTTCCACTTATTATGATATTAAAGTATAAAACATGGAAAATTTACCCCTTAATTTTCCACTTATTACATTTTCGGTTGCCAAATTCCACTTATTATACTATAGAAGGGGCAAACATGGAAAATTATGATTGTAAGCCCCATTGCCACCGTTCCCGCTTTTAACGGGGTTACTTATATAAGTATTTAATTTTTAAAATGAATATTGAAAATAAACCGAAGTTCCACCCCAATCCGAAGCTCAAATTAATGGATCAGGTTCGAGAGGTCCTTCGATATCACCACTATGCCTATCGCACAGAGCAGACCTATTGTCAATGGATACTTCGTTATATCCACTACTTCGGCGGCAAAACCCATCCTCAACTTCTCGGGGCAAAGGATATAGAGGCGTTTCTTTCCCATCTGGCAACCGAAGGCAAGGTGACCGCCTCAACGCAAAGACAAGCGCTCAACGCACTGGTTTTTCTCTACAAGCATGTTCTGGATATTAACTTGGAAGACAAGATCACTCCGGCGCGCAGCAGGCGTGTGACAAGTCCACCCACCGTGATGACTCCAGCCGAAGTTCAGCGTCTTCTTGCCGCCATGGAGGGAAAGCCGGCGCTCATGGCAAAGCTGATATACGGAAGCGGGATGAGACTCATGGAGTGCATCCGTCTGCGCGTCCAGGACATTGATTTCGGTCAGAATCTCATTTTCGTCAGAGGCGGCAAGGGCGGAAAAGACCGGACAACCGTTCTGCCAAAAAATCTGCGTGACGCGATGCTCAAACAAATTGCGGCGGTGAAGACTCTCCACCATAAAGATCTTGAGGAAGGGTTCGGCGATGTCTATATCCCGGAAGCCCTGGCCAGAAAATATCCCAAAGCGTCGAGGGCGACAGGATGGCAATGGGTTTTTCCAGCAAAGTTGCGATCCATCGACCCGCGTTCCGGTAAGGAAATGCGACATCACGTTCTTGAATCCGTCTTGCAGAAATCGGTAAAGCGCGCGGCAGAACAGGCCGAAATCAATAAAAGGGTCGGATGCCACACGCTACGCCACAGTTTCGCCACACATATGCTGGAAAGCGGGGTCAATATCCGCGTCCTGCAGGAACTGCTCGGCCATGCGGATGTCAAGACCACGGAAATCTACACCCATGTGATGTCCCGCGATATCCGCAATCTGCAAAGCCCGCTGGACGCGCTTCTTAGTCCTGAAAAAAATAACTAAAAAATCTGAGTAAAATGAAGAAAACATCCAATCCGGTCGAAATAGATTTCAATCCCGAATTTCAGCATGCGCTGGATTTGATGGAAGAGACGGATAAAAATATCTTGATCACGGGGCGCGCCGGTACCGGGAAGTCAACGCTGTTGAATTATTTTCGCGACAACACGAGAAAGAACGCCGTTATTCTGGCGCCGACGGGTGTCGCCGCCGTTAATGTGGGCGGGCAGACCATTCATTCTTTTTTCCATTTCAAACCGAATGTCACGCTGGCCGCCATCAAGAGAAAAAGAACGGCCGGCAAAGAAAAAACATCTATCTATAAAAAGTTGACCACCATCGTTATTGATGAAGTTTCCATGGTGCGGGCTGATCTTTTGGATTGCGTGGATAAATTTCTGCGTCTGAACGGCCCTCATGCCAAACGTCCTTTCGGCGGTGTGCAGATGATCTTCATCGGTGATTTCTATCAGTTGCCGCCGGTAGTCTCCAGCGCGGAGCGGGAAATCTTCCGTTCGCATTATGCCAGTCCGTTTTTCTTCAGCGCCAAAGTGTTTCCGCAGTTGGAACTGGAGTTTATCGAACTCGAAAAGGTGTATCGCCAGAAGGATGGTGAATTTGTCCGCCTGCTCAACACGATCCGCAACAATTCCATTACGGATGACGATATCGCGCTGTTCAATCAGCGCTGTAATCCTTCTTTTGCCACCGCGGAGGATTTTTATATTTCACTTACCAGCACCAACGATCTGGCCGACAGCATCAACGAACAGTGTTTGGCGGAGCTGCCCGGGAAAATCTGGAAAGCCGGGGGGATGATCGATGGTGATTTCGGCAGGGAATATCTGCCGACGGCAGTTGAGTTGAAACTTAAAAAAGGCGCGCAGATCATGATGCTCAATAACGATTCCTACGGGCAGTGGATTAACGGGACGATCGGGAGGGTGAAAAAATTTGCGAAGGACGAGGAAGGAGAAGCTGTCATCATAGCCGATCTCGATAACGGCGAAACGGTGGAAATCTCTCCCTACACCTGGAAAATTTACAAATTCTTTCTCAAAAACGAGGAACTGCGTTCGGAAGAGGTCGGGTCTTTCCGCCAGTATCCGGTGCGGCTGGCTTTTGCCGTGACGATTCATAAAAGTCAGGGAAAAACTTTTGAAAAGGTGGTCATTGACGTGGGACGCGGCACCTTCGCCCACGGACAGATGTATGTCGCGCTATCCCGCTGTAAAACGCTGGAAGGCATTGTCCTGAAACAGCCTTTGAAAAAAAGTCATATTATGATGGACTGGCAGGTGGTTAAATTTTTAACCGGGTTGCAGTATGCCAAGGCCGCGCAGAACCTCTCACGCGAGAAAAAGATTGCGATGCTGGAGGAGGCGTTTCAAGAAAAGCAAACTGTTGAAATCGTTTATTTAAAAGCGAAAGATGAAAAATCGACGCGCAAAATTCGTCCGCTTCGCGTGGAGGAAATGGAATATAACGGTCATCCGTATCTGGGGTTGTATGCTTATTGCCTTATGCGGAGGCAAAACCGGGTTTTTAACGTGGACCGCATTCTGGAAATCAGTGTGCTGAATGACGCGTCGCGGGAATAATTCAACGGACCCATTTCAATGCGCCGTACTTTTGAAATTGGAATTTCACTGGAGCGGGCGACCGGGCTCGAACCGGCGACGTCCAGCTTGGGAAGCTGACATTCTACCACTGAATTACGCCCGCTCATGAGCGGCTAATGTTATTTAACAGCGTTAATTTGTCAAGGTGTTTTTAATGACACCTGCTGAAAACGAGTCCCGATTTATCGGGACGAAGTTTGTCCCTGCCACCTAAAGGTGGCGGGATAATTCGCTCTAAGATTTTCCATCGGAAAATCAAGGCTCATTAAAGCGTTGATGGAATTATTCCAGAAGCGTAGCGACGAGGGATTTGAGACGTGTTAAGAGCGAATGACGTGATATCCGAAATGTTATTCGGAGTATCCGATACAAAGGCTGTTGGAAATAGTCCCGTTCGCTAAGCGCAGAGGGACATTTCCGGGGTAGATTTCTCCTGGCGATGAGCAAAAAAGGCGTTAATTTATCTCAATCTTTTTGCTTGCTTTGTCCTCAGGGATATGCTAGCAAAACACAAACCATCGATAAGGTAGTATTGATGAGTGGGCCCGTGCCCACTTTTTTATTTTCTGAGTGTTTATGGACTTTGATGTTAAAGAAAAAATCCGGCAATTAGCCGAGCCGGTTGTTACTTCTGAAGGAATGGAATTGATTCACGTGGAATGCATAAAGATGCATTCTCGCTGGATTATCCGGTTATTTCTGGACAAAGAAGGAGGAATTTCGCTGGATGATTGCGCCAGTATCAGCGATCAGTTAGGCGATATCTTCGATATTCGGGAGGTGATCAACGGGTCTTATACGCTGGAGGTTTCGTCACCCGGTTTCGACCGGCCGATATCCCGCGATCAGGATTTTTTGAAATACAGAAACTCGCGGGTGGATATTAAAACGGCGGTTAAGATTGAAGGAAGTAAGAATTTTCACGGTATTCTTGTTGACTATGTCCAGGAAGCCGGACGCAAATTTGTTTTAGTGGAAGTTGCCGGGAAAAATTACCGGATTCCGCGGCAGGATATTTTAAAAGCCAATCTTGCCGATGATAAAGGATAGGCTTTTTACAGGAATTAATGCCGGCAGGCTGAAATTCTAATATATCAGCGAAGGAAAGGGAGGATTTTTTAAATGTTGCCAGAACTTAAACGTCTGATCGAGCAGATGGGTAAGGACAGAGGAATAAGCAAGGAAATTATTGTCGAAGCCCTCGAAGCGGCAATGCTTACTGCTGCCAGTAAAAAATTCGGACAAAATGTGGAAATAGAAGCCCATTATAACGATGAGACCGGAGAGGTGGAGGTTTTTCAGTTTAAAACGGTTGTGGACAAGGTGTTGCATCCGGAAACGCAAATTTCCAGGGAGGAAGCGAGACATCTCGATGAAGGAGCCGAACCCGGCGACAGTCTGGGCATGAAGATCGAAACAAGCGCCTTTGGGCGCATTGCCGTGCAGTTGGCCAAGCAGATCATCATTCAGCGAGTGAAAGATGCGGAATGCGACAATATTTATGATGAATACAAGGATCGCAAGGGCGAACTGGTCAACGGTTTTGTGCAGCGATTTGAAGGCGGCAGCATTGTTGTCAACCTCGGACGCGCAGAAGGCATCGTGCCTCCGGCGGAACAGATTCACCGCGAAACATACAAGCGCGGTGAGAGAATCCGCGCCTACATTGTCGAGGTGAAAAAAAGCGCCAAAGGACTGCAGATCATTCTTTCCCGCACGCATCCGGCATTTCTGAAGGCGCTTTTCGAGGTGGAAGTTCCGGAAATTTCCGAAGGGTTGATCGATATTATCAATGTGGCCCGTGAACCCGGCAAGCGGGGGAAAATTGCGGTTAAATCCAAAGATAAGGATATTGATCCCGTGGGCGCGTGCGTGGGCATGAGGGGATCGCGCGTGCAGAGTGTAGTGCAGGAACTGCGCGGCGAAAAAATTGACATTATTCCTTACAGCGAGGATCAGGCCAAATACGTCAGCAGCGCTCTTTCTCCCGCCAAGGTTAACCGGGTTTTTATTGATGAAGAAAACCGGACCATGACCGTGATTGTTCCCGATGATCAGCTTTCCCTGGCGATCGGCAAGAACGGACAGAATGTCCGTCTGGCGGTTAAACTGACCGGTTGGAACATTGACATGAAGAGCGAAACAATGGCGCAGGAGCAGGAGGAAGGCAAAGACAGCCAAAACGATCTGACCAAGATTACAGGCATCGGCCCGGCGATGGCGGAAAAGCTCTTCAGCAAAGGGATAAAGAGTATTGCGATGGTAGCCGCGACGGAACCGGAACTGTTGTCTCAGATTCCCGGGATCGGTGAAAAGACAGCCCAGCAGTGGATAGAAACGGCTGGTAAGATTTTAAACGAGGAAATCGCTGGCAATAAGAGTGATTCGTCATCTGAAAATTAAGAAATTTTACATGGAGATTTTTGCGCATGCCTAAAAAGCGGGTTCATGAATTGGCCAAAGAGCTTGGACTGGAGAGCAAGGTTCTGATCGCTCGTTTGGAGAAAATCGGCATTTCGGTGAAATCGGCTTCCTCTTCGCTGGATGAAGCAGATGTGGAGAGAGCGAAAAAGGAGCTGACCGCCGGAGAACTTCGCGAAGTCGTGGAGCAGAGAATAAAAACCACGGTTATCAGGCGCCGCACGGTCGTTACCGCCGTGGAGAAACCTCCGGAAGAAACTCCCGTCGAGGAAGCAAAGCCTCCGGAAAAAGAACCGGCCGGCGAGGCGCCGCTCAAAACTACCGCCGTAAAAGCTGAAAAGGTCAAAAAGGAAAAACCGGCGGAAGCTCCGCTTGAACCGTCGGCGGAAAAAGCGCCGAAAACGGAGGCAGCCGCGCCGGTGGAGCAGGCGGTTGCAGAAACACCCGCATCAAAGGAAATATCGGCGCAGGCTGAAGAAAAAGCTGCGTCCGCCGCACAGCCGGTCGAAGCACAAGCGCCCGCCGATGAAAAAGCTCAGAAAACGGAAGCAAGAGAGGCTCATGCCGCAGCCCCGGGGAAAAAGCCGGCCGTTTCTGTAAAGCCGACCATCATTACCAAGCATAAAATTATCAGGCCGGAATCCGGCGGCAGGCCCGCAGCGCCCAAGGTCCCTCTGAAACCCGGGGAGCGAATATCCACTCCGCCTGCGGAAAAGCCCAAAAGAAAGGGCAAGGTCCCGGTCGAAGTTTTGATCGAAGAAGAAAAGAAAATACCGACGAAAAAGATTTTAGAGAAAAAGATCGAAAAGAGGCTCAAACGCCAGGACGACGATCAGGAAGTGATTTTCACCAAATGGCGGGAAGGCAAGAAAGCCGCTCCGGTCAAAATGAAGAAAACGGAAATCACCGTTCCGAAAGCGATTAAAAGACGCATTAAGATAGGAGAATCCATCACTGTAGGCGAACTGGCCAAACGAATGGGAATCAAGGTCAGTGAAATCATCAACAAATTAATATCGATGGGCGTGATGGCGACGATCAATCAGGCCATTGATTTCGATACAGCCACTCTGGTGGCCGGTGAATTCAGTTTCCAGGTGGAATCAGCGGACGTAGAATTTGACGAATCCTTATTGAAAGCCCCTTCCACTCCGGAGAATCTCAAACCGCGTGCGCCGGTTGTCACCATCATGGGACACGTCGACCACGGCAAGACATCGCTGCTGGATGCGATCAGGCAGACCAACGTTACCGACGGTGAAACGGGAGGCATTACGCAGGCCATCGGCGCCTATCACGTACACATCAACGGCCGGGACATTGTCTTCCTGGATACCCCGGGGCATGAAGCGTTTACGGCAATGCGGGCGCGCGGAGCGCAGGTGACCGACATTGTCGTTTTGATTGTGGCCGCGGACGACGGTGTCATGAATCAAACCATCGAAGCGATTAATCATGCCAAGGTAGCCGGTGTCCCGATTATCGTGGCGATTAACAAAATTGATAAACCGGGCGCCGATCCGGAAAAAATCAAACAATCCCTGACGGAACACGGCCTGTTGTCCGAGCAATGGGGCGGCGATACGATTTTCTGCGAAGTATCCGCCAAAAAGAAAATCAACACGATGTGATGGAGCTGAAAGCCGACCCCGATCGTCCCGTGCGCGGAATTATTATTGAAGCGAAACTGGACAGAGGACGCGGCCCGGTGGCGACGGTCCTGATTCAGGAAGGCACACTGAAAGAAGGCGATTCCTTTATTTCCAAAACGGAATTCGGCCGCGTGCGCGCGTTGATCAATGATCAGGGACGTCGTATCAAAGAAGCCGGTCCGTCCATGCCGGTGGAAGTCATCGGTTTTTCCAGTGTGCCGCAAACTGGCGCGGAATTTTTCGGCGTCGAGGATGAAAAGAAAGCGCGCAATATCGCTGATTACTGGACCAGAAAAGCCCGGGAAAAAGAACTTTCTTCTCTGTCCAAGGTGACGCTCGAACAACTTTATCAACGGATGAAGGAAGGCGTGAAGGAATGTAATGTTATCATTAAAGCCGATGTGCAGGGTTCGATCGAAGCGATTTCGGATGCCTTGAACAAGCTTTCCACTGATGACATCAAACTGAGAATTATCCACAGCTCCACCGGCGCCATCAGCGAAACGGATGTTTTGCTGGCGTCCGCGTCGCAGGCGATTATTATCGGATTCAACGTGCGGCCGGATGCGCGGGTCGTGGAAGTCGCCCAGCGGGAAGGCGTGGAAATTAAACTTTACGATATTATTTACAATGTTATTGCGGACGTGCGGGCGGCGATGGAAGGTCTGCTGGAGCCTGAATACAAGGAAGTGGTCCAGGGAAGAGCCGAGGTGCGGGAACTCTTTAAGGTGCCCAAGGTCGGGACGATCGCCGGTTGCATGGTAACGGACGGCAAGATCATGCGCACCAGCAATCTCAAGCTTGTCCGCGACAGCGTTGTGGTGTTTGACGGCAAAATTTTATCGCTGAAGCGGTTTAAGGACGACGCGCGGGAAGTGCTGTCCGGTTTCGAATGCGGTATCGGCATCGAGGGATTTAATGATATTCATCCGGGCGATGTTATCGAGGCATACACCGTAGAAACGCTGGAAAAGAAATTGGAATAAAGAGTGAGAAGATATGAGGATCTCACAACGGGAGGCCGCAAGAACCGTGACGGACTTTCCGGGTGAATAAGGTTTTCAGGGAATCATTATGGTGGTTGGATACGGAATCATCAATCTCAGAATCCCGGAAAGCGGCTCTTTAAAAAGCAAACGAAGCGTTTTGAACCGAATTTTAAAGCGCGCGCAAAATGAATTTAATGTTTCCATCGCGGAAACGGGCCAGCTTGATCATTACAAGCGGGCTGAAATTTCTTTTGCGGTTGTCGGCAATGATTCCCGTTACATCAACGGCAAGATCGACCATCTGCTGAGGTTTATTGATAACCTCCGGGTTGCCGAAATACTGGACAGCAAAACGGAAATTATGGTTGTCTCCAGTTGCGACGGATTGGGATACAAAGAAATACGATGAGTTTTAGAAGAGCGGACAGAGTCGCCGAGTTGATCCGGGCGGATATGTCTGAAATTATCAGCAAGGAAGTCAAGGATCCGCGTTTGCATTCGGTTACGATCACATCGGTAAAAGTGACCGACGACTTGCGCAATGCCAAGATTTATTTCGTAGAAATGGGCAAGGATGACTGTTCTGCCGAAATCAAAGCGGGCCTGGCTCAGGCCGCCGGTTTTATCAGAAGGGAACTCGGAAAGCGCCTGCAGCTGCGTTTTGTGCCGGAGCTGATGTTTATTCATGACACCTCTTTCGGGTACGGGAACCGTATCGAAAAATTGCTGGCACAGATCGCCGAACAGGAAAACAAAAATGATTAGTGAGATTATTAAAGCGATAGACGAGGGAAATAATTTTCTGATCACCGCTCACGTGCGGCTGGACGGAGATGCTCTCGGTTCGGAACTCGCTGTTTATCTGATGCTGAAAGGAATGGGTAAAAAGGCGGTTGTCTATAACCGGGACCGCACGCCCGAACGCTATCAGTTTCTTCCCGCGGCGCATAATATATCGCATACGTTGACGAATATTGAACAGTACGATACCTGCATCGTCCTGGATTGCAGTGACCTGAGTCGAGTCGGCGACGAGGCGGAAAATATCCGAAAAATTAAAACGCTCGTGAATATCGACCACCACGTGTCGAACAACGGTTTTTGTTCGTTAAAAATGCTGGATGCCAAGGCCAGTTCCACCGGCGAACTGGTGTTCCGCCTGATGCGGAAAATGGGCGTGAAGATGTCCAAGGATATCTGCACCAATTTATATGCGGCGATTATCACGGATACCGGCAGTTTCCGTTATTCGAGCACGACCAAAGAAACATTTCTGGCTGCGGGCACTCTGGTGGGAGAAGGCGCCAGCCCCCAGCGTATCGCGGAAAATATTTATGAGAGCGACTCTCCGGCCAGACTGAAACTGATGGCCAGAGCCCTTGCGACGCTGTCTCTTGATCTGGAAAGCAGGGTGGGTTCCATGGTTGTCACGCAGAAGGATTTGACGGACACGGGAGCCGCCTGGGAGCATACGGAAGGATTTGTTGATATTCCCCGCACGGTGAAAGGCATTGAAGTATCCGTTCTCTATACTCAGAGAGGAGACAATAATTTCAAACTGAGTTTGCGTTCCAAAGCCAAGATCAACGTGGAAAAAGTGGCCAAAAGATTCGGCGGCGGCGGTCACATTCATGCCGCTTCCTGCTGGATGGAAGGTGATATTGAAACGATCAAATCGCAAATTATTCAGGCGGTCAGGGAGTTGTAATTTTATGATGAACGGCGTGATCGTCATTGACAAACCGGCGGGCAAGACATCGCACGACGTTGTCAGTGAAGTGAGAAAAATGCTGGGCATAAAAAAAGCCGGTCACACGGGAACGCTCGATCCTCTGGCGACCGGGGTGCTGCCGGTTTGCCTGAATGAAGCCACAAAGCTGGCCGGTTTTCTGGCCGGTGACGATAAGGAGTATTTGGCCACGATGTTACTGGGCGTTAAAACGGATACGATGGACACGGAGGGCAACGTGACCAGCCAATCGGATCATCAGGCCTCTGAGGAAGAAATAAAATCGGTGATGCTGAGAATGGTTGGGAAAATCAAACAGATACCGCCGGCTTTTTCCGCGATCAAGCACTGTGGTACGCCTTTGTACAAATGGGCCAGAAAAGGGGTCTTCCCGGATTTAAAACCGCGGGAGGTGGTCATTCACAGCATGGTTATTGAAAAAATTTCCCTGCCCCGGGTTACCTTTCGGGTGGCCTGTTCCAAGGGCACGTATATCAGAACGCTTTGTTCGGATATCGGTGACGCGCTGGGGACAGGAGCTTGTTTGAGCGGTTTGCGCCGTCTGCAAAGCGGAATTTTTTCGGAAAATATGGCTGTTATTTTAAATGATTATAAGTCTGCCGACCAGAAAAAGGCGCTGGTCAAAAAGATATTGCCGATGACTGAACTGCTGCCGCTTTTGGCGACGATCGAATTACGAGATAATTGCGCGGCCAAACTTCGCAACGGCTGGCAGCCTTCGGTGGCTATGCTCAAAGAATATGATCTTCCCTTGCTTAAAGCGGGAGATATGGTAAAATTCATCAGCGGCGGCAGCCTTCTGGCTGTTGCGGAAATGCTGGCGCCGGTCAATAATTTTTCTGAATTCGACGGAAAAATGCAGGCCGCCAGGATTATCAGGGTGTTTAATTATCAGTGAATGAGAAAAATTAGGACCAAACATTAAAATATTTCAAAATTGTAAAAGGAGGAAATAGCGTGTTAAGTTCGGAAAAAAGGAAGACAGTAATTAATGACTATCGGCTGCATGAAAAGGATACGGGGTCTCCCGAAGTCCAGATCGCTCTTTTGAGCGCCAGAATAGAGTA
This sequence comes from Deltaproteobacteria bacterium, assembly GCA_019136325.1. Next base: position 4,635 of record JAGVUJ010000342.1, on the reverse strand, counting down.
TTTGACGGAGCATTTCAAGGCGCACAAGAAAGATCATCATTCTCGCCGTGGTTTGCTAAAGCTGGTCGGCCAGAGAAGAAGGCTTCTCAATTACATCAAAGAGAATGATATCGAAAGATACAGAAGCGTTATCAAACGTCTGAATCTGAGAAAGTAAAAGAATTATTCAAGGGCGGAAGGCATAAGGCAACCTGACCGTAAGCGAATCAATCGTTGGATGGTTGTTGGCTTATGCGTTTCGCCCTTGAATTTGAAAGGACCAGCACTCACAAACAATTAATGGAGGAAATTTAATGAGTAATGTATTCAGTGCGGATTTCGCCGGGAGGAACATATCCCTGAAAGCGAATTATGTTGCCGCGCAGGCCGATGGGGCCATTCTGGTTTATTACGGCGACACGGTTGTTCTGGTGACGGCGGTTTCGTTGAAAACCACGCGGGAAGGCGTGGACTTTCTGCCGTTGACCGTTGATTATCAGGAAATGACTTTTGCGGCGGGGAAAATTCCCGGCGGATTTTTCAAAAGAGAAGGGCGTCCCAATGAGCGGGAAATCCTGACGTCGCGCATCATCGATCGCGCGATTCGCCCTTTGTTTCCCAAAGGGTATTTTTCGGAAACACAATTGATAGCCACGCTTTTATCCGTGGATAAGGAAAATGATCCGGATGTGGCGTCCATGATCGGCGCTTCCGCCGCTCTGGGAATATCGGATATCCCCTTCAAGGGACCGATTGCCGGTGTGCGGGTTGGCCGGATCAACGGCGAATTTGTTGCCAATGCCTGTCCGGAAAAAATGAAAGAAAGTGAAATGAGCCTCTTTCTGGTCGGACGCAAAGTGGCAGGAACTTCCGGCCGTCCTTATGACGTGGAACTGGTCATGATGGAAGGCGAAGCCAAAGAAGTTCCGGAAGAGATCATTGTCGATGCGATTAAATTCGGGCTGGAATCCATCCGGCCGGTGATCGATTTGCAGGATCAGATTCAGGCGGCCATCGGCAAAGCCAAGAGACCGGTCGAGGAAACGGTGCCGGATGAAGAGCTTGTCGCTCGTGTGCGCGAAGAGGCGCTGCCCGGCTTGAAGGAAGGTTATGCCATGCCGCGCAAGTTGGAACGATACAGTAAACTGGGCGATGTCCGTGCGGCTGTTGTAAAAAATATCGGCGGTGAAGATGCTGTTCTTTGTAAAAAAGTGGCGGCAATTATCGAGCACCTTGAATCCCGTATTCTCCGTGACATGATTCTTCAGGAGAAGAAGCGAATTGACGGCCGAACGTCTACCGACATCCGTCCGATCAGCTCGGAAGTCGGTGTGCTGCCGCGCGCTCACGGTTCGGCGCTGTTCAATCGGGGTGAAACGCAGGCCCTGGCCGCGCTCACGCTGGGCACATCTGCGGACGAACAGCGCATGGATTATGTCAGCGGTGAGGAGACCAGGACGTTTTTACTGCATTACAATTTTCCCCCCTTCAGTGTGGGTGAGGCAAAAGGTCAGCGCAGTCCCGGCCGGAGAGAAATCGGCCACGGCGCTCTGGCCCGCAAGGCTCTGGTTCCCGTGTTGCCGACTCCGGAGGAATTTCCGTACACCATCCGGATTGTCTCGGAAATTTTATCTTCCAATGGATCATCCTCCATGGCCACCGTCTGCGGCGGCATTTTGTGTCTGATGGATGGTGGAGTGCCGGTGAAAGATATTGTGGCCGGCATCGCCATGGGTCTGCTCAAAGAAGGCAGTGAGGTCGTGATTCTGTCCGATATTCTGGGAGATGAAGATCATGCCGGTGATATGGATTTCAAAGTTTGCGGCACGGAAAAAGGCGTAACCGCCATGCAGATGGATATCAAGATTGACGGGCTTACCGAAGATATCCTGCGTAAAGCGCTGGCGCAGGCCAGAGACGGACGCATGCACATCATCGGCAAGATTCGAGAGACGCTGGCCGCTTCGAGAGCGGACATATCCTTGTATGCTCCGCGCATTACGACGGTGAAGGTGAAAGAGGATCAGGTCCGCAATGTGATCGGTTCCGGCGGAAAGAATATCCGTCAGATTATCAGTGAAACGGGCGTTACCATTGATGTGGAGGATGACGGCACTGTGACCATCGCTTCCGCCGATGCCGAAGCAGCGGCGCGCGCCGTGAGCATGGTCAGATGGCTGACGGAAGAAGCGGAAGTCGGAAAGATTTACCGCGGAACAGTCAAGAAGATTGTTGATTTCGGCGCGTTTGTGGAAATTCTTCCCGGAACGGAAGGATTGCTCCATATCTCGCAGATCGCCAAGGAACGAATCGCCAAGGTTACCGATGTGTTGCAGGAAGGCGACGAGGTTGTGGTGAAGGTGCTGGAGATTGACAAATCCGGTAAGATTCGTCTCAGCCGCAAGGAAGCGCTGGGCGCGGAAGTTAAATAGTGACACTCGCCGAGAGCGAGCATAGCAAATCTAGTCCCTGCCACCTAAAAGGTGGCGGGATATCCTATGCGTTTGACACGAGGATAGTTCGACGAATCAATTCCGATACGCTTTGCTTTCGGAATTGGAGTCTCACTAATTCGCTTTAAGACTATAGTCGAGGCGCATTAAGGCGTTGGTGGAAGTGAGATTTCGATTTCAAAAACGAAGCGGGATTTGACACGCGCTGAGTGTATCAGAAAAATCCGTTCTGTATTCGTGAACTCACGAATACAGAACGGTTCTCATCCCCAAAATATTTTATTGGTTTTTTTCTTAAGAAAAATGGAAAAAATAAAAGTTTGTATTCAGAGACTTCCGGGGAACGAAGATATTCCGGTGCCTCGGTATATGACGGAACAGGCTGCGGGTATGGATATTTATGCCGCCGTCACGGAAGACAACGTTATTTTTCCCGGTCAAAGAAAAAAAGTTCCCACGGGAATCGCAATCGCTCTGCCCGAAGGGTATGAAGCGCAGATCAGACCGCGTAGCGGCCTGGCGCTCAAAAACGGCATCACGCTTCTGAATACGCCGGGAACCATTGACGCTGATTACCGGGGAGAAATCGGGCTGATTGTTGTGAATCACGGCGAGGAGCCTTTTACTGTTCAGAGGGGCATGCGCATGGCGCAAATGGTGGTTCAGAAGATTTGCCGGGTGGATTGGATAGAAACATCGGCGTTGGAAAACACTTCCAGAGGAGCGGGGGGATTCGGTCATACATCCGGATCGGCTTCTTAGCTTTTGCAATTGCCGGCAAACAGTGGTATGAATTACAGGTAATGCCATCTGGATTTATAAAATTGAAATATGAAAAAATTCAAAGTTAAGAAAACCATAAAAGAAATCAATGAAAAGATAAAAGAAGGCCGGGCGGTTGTTGTTACGGCGGAAGAGATGATCGATGTCGTAGAACGTCACGGCGCGGTCGAGGCAGCCCGCAAAATAGATGTTGTGACCACCGGAACGTTCGGCCCGATGTGTTCATCGGGAGCTTTCCTTAATTTCGGACACACGTCGCCGAAAATACGGGCGTCTAAAGTATGGTTGAATGATGTTGCGGCGTATGGCGGTATTGCCGCCGTGGATTGTTATATCGGTGCGACGGAAGTTGCCGAAAATGATCCGCTCAATAGCGTCTATCCCGGCGAATTTAATTACGGCGGCGGTCACGTGATGGAGGATCTTGTTGCCGGCAATGTTGTTAAACTCCGCGCCGAGGGCTACGGGACGGATTGTTATCCGGCGCGCAAATATGAGCGAAATATCACGATAAAAGATTTGAGAGACGCGGTTTTGTTCAATCCGCGCAACGCTTATCAGAACTATAATTGCGCCGTTAATCTTTCCGACAGAACGATTTATACCTACATGGGGATGCTTCGTCCGCAAATGGCCAACGCGGCATATTCGACATCGGGACAGTTGAGCCCGTTATTCAACGATCCGTATTACAGGACCATCGGCGTCGGCACGCGTATCTTTTTAGGAGGAGCGCAGGGATTTGTCGTTTGGCCCGGTACTCAGCATAATCCGAATGTGCTGCGCGGAGCAAACGGCGTTCCCCGGGAAGGAGCCGGGACCATTGCCGTCATCGGTAATCTCAAGGATATGTCTCCGGAATGGCTGACGGGCGCAAGTATTCTGGGATACGGCGTGTCTCTTTTTGTGGGCATAGGAATTCCCATTCCCGTTTTAGATGAAGAGATGGCGCTGTTCACCGCGGTAAAAGATGAAGATATTTATACCCAGATTTACGATTACAGCATGGATTATCCCAAAGGCAGTCCTAAACCTTTGGCTAAACCTTTGGCCGAGGTAAGTTATAAAGATTTGCGCAGTGGCGTCATTACCCTTGACGGGAAAAAAATAATTACCGCACCTCTGTCCAGTTATTACAAGGCCAGACAGATTGCTCACCAATTAAAAGAATGGATTGAGCGTGGCCGGTTCTCTCTGGGAGAACCACAGCAAACCCTTCCTTCCATTTGAAGAATTCCCCGACGTGTTTTAGTGAAACCGGACCTTTTTTGAAAAAGGTTCTTTTATGACAGCAAGGGAGTCTTTCCTGGAAACTCAGACGCATAACTTGATCAAAAAATTTTCGAGAAGCAGTTGAGGGTTGGACCCTGATGTTTTGAGCAGGCGCTCCAGCGTGAGGAGCTCTTCCAGCGCGTCAATC
>JAGVUJ010000227.1 GCA_019136325.1 Deltaproteobacteria bacterium | reverse complement strand
CGGAAATCTGCTGGGGAATCCGGGCGAAGGATTCAAGGTTGCCATGCGCGCGCTGGACAGCGGGAGAATCGGCATTGCGTCACAGGCCACGGGCATTGCCAGAGCCTGTCTGGATGAGGCGCTTTTGTATACCAGAGAAAGACGTCAATTCGGAAAAACCATCAATTCGTTTGAAGCCATCCGGTTTATGATTGCAGATGCCGCGACCCATATCGAAGCGGCCTCGTGGCTGACGTTGATCGCGGCCGACCGCAAGGACAGAGGGATGAAGTTTACCAAGGAAGCGTCCATGGCCAAACTGTTCGCTTCGGAAACGGCGAATTCCAGCGCCTACATGGCGCTTCAGGTTCACGGCGGTTACGGATATACGAAGGATTACAAAGTTGAGCGCCTGTACAGAGATGCCCGCGCCACCACCATTTATGAAGGCACGTCGGAAATTCAGCGCATCGTTATAGCCAGAGAAGTCATCGCGGATTAATTGAGTTTAGCATCCTTGAGCACAATCCGGAAACGTCAGCCGGTTTTGTAGCATGAAAACGGGGTTATGAAGAAATCCATTAAAAAAATAGACAGGGAATTCAGACAGCACTGGAAAAATTACGCGCTGCAAAGCATTCTGGCCACGGTTGCTATTTTTATTGTTCTTTATTTTTTAAGTTTGGAACACGCGGTGATCATCGCATCGATCGGGGCCACCACATTTATCATCTTTGCCATGCCGGATAATATTACCGCCCAGCCCCGAAATGTCATCGGCGGCCACTTGGTGGGTCTTCTCTTCGGATTTTTGTTTTCTCTGTTTCCTCATTCGGGCATGATCTGTGCGATTCTGGCATATGCCCTTGCCGTCGGCGCTTCCATCTTTACAATGGTGGTCGTCGATATGGAGCATCCGCCTGCGGCCGGTACTGCTCTGGGCGTTGCTACAACAGGCATCACCTTCGAAGTGTTTATTGCGATTGTCGTCAGTATCATCCTGCTGTCGGTCATTCATGTATTTTTTAAACCGTATATCAGAGATCTGACCTGAAGGGGTTTATCCGCTCCCGTTAACGAGGAGTCTTGCGTGAATCCGATATCCGCCCTGCTGGGCATGAAAAAAGTCTTTCCGGAAGTCGTTACCAACGCGTTCATCAACGGCATGCCGCGCCGGGCATTGACGCCGGAAGAAAAAGCGCTGCCTTATTCCGGATATTATTTTAAAGATATGGCGAAAATTCCGCAGGAAGATTTGGATCGTGTCAATCGCGGGCCGGTTGATCCGGCGCTGGCGCTGCCGATAGCAGAGAGGAGCCGCCTGATGGAGCCGGGATATCTGCCCGTGGAAACCGGCTACTGCCTACTGCCGGACGGCAGCGGCTTTGCGGCGACCAACGTGTTCATGCCGGATGTGACCACCCAGATGATCGACTGGTGGTTTAACTGGCATCCGCTTGCGGGATTGCGTTATGCGATCTGGTGTCCGGTCGCGCATAAAAGCATTTCGGCGCTGACGCCGGAAGGGCATCTGGACAGCAGCGGTATGGATCTGCATATAAGAAATATCGGGAAGACTCATTATCCGGTGGAAGGGTTTAATCTGAAAGGATCGCAAAAACTGGAGATTACCTTCAAGTCGGCAAGGCAGATGGGACTGGATGAGAAGATATTCGAAAGCGGTTCGATGAGTACGTTTGCGGCCGCAACGGTGAAAAATGTCCGTCCGCCGATGCCGATCAATATATTTATTCATGCGGTGCGCGAGATGGACGGCGGCGTGGAGTATCGCAGCCGCTACTGGCTGACCTTCACGATGGACCGGAAAGGAAACATTGTTAAATCAGGGTATCCGCTGCCCAACGCCATCGTGTCGGCGATGTCCAGAAATAACTGTATCCACAGTCTGATGGAGTACAACCATCTGGCCTCAATTCTCCCGTCTCTGTATAAAGCAATGGACGGAAAAATCATTTAGGCGTGTTGAGATTGACACGACCCGGCACGTCGGAATGTGTCATGGGACATAAGGGACAGTCTCGTTCTTCCGATCGGAAGGCTTGACTGTTAGAAAGCATAGACAAGGTTAAACCAAAGCTTGTCTCCCTCGGGCTTGTTTCTCGCCTCGAACTCGGGCTGCCACTTGAGCGTAAAACTCATGTTCTTATATCCATACTGCACTTCAGGTCCGATGGAGAATACCCGCCCCTCAAAACCGTCTGCGCCGACTTTGATGCCGCTTAGTTCATCATCCGTCATCTGGTTGTAATAATAGCCTCCTACCCCGACGGCCCATTCCTTGTTGATATGATAGCCGACCGTGTAATCGACGTGGAATTCCCTTCCGGATTTATAATTCGTATCGTCATTTTCCATGTTGATGTCGTACATGAACTTGGCGGACACTTCAATGCCGTTGTCGCTCAGATAGGTTACGCCGAGGACGGGTTCGAAGGTCCAGTAGTTCCTCCCGAGATTTGCCAGACGGTCCTGATCGTACGCACCGATGGGGACAAAGATGTCGACGCCGGCCGCAACGTGGACGTTCTTTGTATGCCAGCCGAGGACCATCGGGTTAATAATGATGTCACCCAGCCCGGCCCGGTCGTCACTCAGTCCGGTGAGTTCCACGTCCTGATGAACCAGAGGAATCAAGGCATGAAAGGCCCAGTCGGCCCCGAGGATTTTGTAGCGGGTCACATGAATGACCCGGACCACATCGGCCGCCACTTTCAGTTTGAAATCAGGAAAGAGGTTGTCCCCGTTGTTGTTCTTGAACTCCGAGGCGGAGTAATAGGTCAGAAAGTTTTTAACATAGGTCCCTGGGGGCGGAAGCGCCCCGGCCATGAAGTCTTCAGCGCCGTTCGGGTATGATCCGCCGCCCCCTTCAGTAGCGAGAGCCGTTCCCGGGAGAGCAACCGGCCCGAGAAACATGGCCGCCGCAATTAATATAATGAAAAAGTTTTTGAATGTCTTCCGTTTCGTCATCATGCTCTTGTCTCCTGCCTGAAATTTATTTTGTTTGAAGCGGCCGATCGGAGAGCGCTTTGTGCACTCTACCCGTCATTGTTACGGAATCGATTTGAGGATGTAGAGGCTCTCTTGCGTAAAATTAATAAAATTTTTCCAATCGGCGCCGGATGCTTGTAGCACAAGTTAAATGATTGTCCAGTATATTTTTGATTGAACTCAGGTATGCTTCATGATGTCGGTTGCTTCCTGATAGATTACGATAAAGCAGCCGATGATGGACAAGATAAAGAAACCCAGCATGAATTTCGGGCTCGTGCCCAGCAATTCATCCAGAAGGCGGCCCAGCCAGAGGAACAGCAGGGAAGAAATCACCAGAGAAAATCCCCAGGCCGATAGAATAACGATGAAGTGAAAAGAACTAGAGGCCGGACGGCGTGTCTTGCGGGCGATCATTGCCGACATAATCATTGCTCCATTTCCTCTGTAGGTTGACGGACTCGATATGCCCCGCGCTGTGTTTCCCGAAAAACGCTTTGTTCTTTAATTATAGTGTAATCATGCTTTTCTTTTTTTCAAGGAATCCGTTTTATATTATTTTCAGTCCCGGAATATTTCCGGCTTCGTCGATACAATCGATTCCGGAGTAAAATTCGCATTGACTATTCGAAGATTCAATGTAAGAGAAACAGACACAACGCCTTATTGATTATTCAAAAAACCGAATTTAACCGGACGGGCGCTATTGCCCTCTGACGGAAATGATAAATTTATGAGCGAGAAATTCCGCATAAAATCGAAAGGCACTTTGAGCGTTTTGCGCTCCATCAATAACGTGGCGGTGTTCGCGCCCGCGACCCGTCAATTCGGCATCGATCCGCGTCATCTTCTTGCGGGAAGCGGGATTGCCATGTGGGAGCTGGACGATCCGCACCGCATTATCACGACGGCGCAGGAAATCATGATCGGCAAAAGGAGCCTGTCGTTCTGAAGCAAAGAAGTTCTTGTATTTGTTGCCTAAATATCTTTCTTTTCAAAACATGAAAGTATCTTCTTATTTCATGAGACCCAAATTTCAGAAACGAAGTGCACTGAAATTTGATGGTCGAATTATCCCCGAGGTGAAGCCGAGCGGGATAAATGTGGGTCTAATTTCGTTTTTCTGCTATAATGCCCGCCAAATGATGTGTTTCCAACGATAAATATAAAGGAGTAAAATTATGTTCGATTACATGATGACAAAAGAGCAAATAAAAATCCGGGATGAAGCGCGGGAGTTAGTCAAGTGGGTGCCGCGCCAGATGATTCTGGATATGGATACGGACAAGATTAAATTTCCCAAAGAGTTTCTTCAGGAAGCGGGACGACGCAATTTGATGGGTTGCCGTTATCCGAAAAAATGGGGCGGCCGCGATATGGATTGGGCGACCACCTGCATGATTATGGAAGAAATCGGAACGCTGGGGTACGAAATGGCCTGTGTTTTCGGCGTGGGGGCGGAACTGGTCTGTGACGCGATTATTCAGCACGGCACGGATGAACAGAAAGAAAAATACGTCAAACCGCTTTTAAGGGGCGAGATTTTTGCGGCGGAGTGTCTGACGGAACCGCGCGGCGGGTCGGACTTTTTCGGCGCAACCACGAAAGCGGAAGACCACGGCGATTATTACCTTCTGAACGGCATGAAACGATTCATCGTCGGCGCCGAGGGAGCGGATTTTTTCCTCGTTTACGCGAAGACCAGCCCCGATGCCAAGCCGCAGCAGTCGATAACCTGTTTTATCGTTGATCGGACGGAAGGAGTGGAGGTCAAATATCTTTACGGGTTGATGGGATGCCGCGGCGGCGGAACGGGGCGCATCATTTTCCGCAACGTGAAGGTTCCCAAGAAAAACGTAGTCGGAAAAGTTGACGGGGCTTATGCGGTTTTCAATACCATGATGATTCCGGAGCGGCTGGGAACAGCCGCCATGACCATCGGCGCGGCGCGTCCGGCTCTGGAGATTGCCACAAATTATACGGCCCGGCGCAAGGCGTTCGGTCAGATCATCGCGCAGTTCGAAGGGGTGAGCTTTCAGGTTGCCGAGGCTGCGATGATGCTGGATGCCGCGCGCGCCATGGCTTATGTCACGGCCCGGGCGGTGGATGCGGGCGCGGATATGCACCGCGTCAGACGCATGGTATCGCAAAGCAAGAAATTCATCACCGAGTCCTGTCAGAAAGTGGTTCATAATTCCATGCAGGTGATGGGCGGCATCGCCTACACGAACGTTTTCCCCGTCGAACGCATTTATCGTGACGTGCGTCTGGCGTCCATCTGGACGGGAACCAGTGAAGTCATGTCGATGATTGCCGCGCATGAATGGTATCGGGAGTATTTCATGCAAAAGGAAAAAGCCGCCACCCGTGATTGTGAACTCGATGCGCAGGAAGCTTCCGAAGATGAAAAAATCTACGACGACGACGATATGTGGAAGAAGGGCTGGTAACCCGGCCGGTATGCGCAAGCTTTAAGCCGGCAGACGCTTGCCGCCCGTCCATGGAGAAAGGAAGGCATGGCGGGACACATCTTCCTGATCGCGCATTTTACAGTGATGAAAGCGTTTTGTTCCGGAAAAGGTCTTCGGCGGAAAACATCAGTTCACCCTCTTTGAAAACCATGAGTGGTTTTCTGAGCGCGCGGATGTCCTGCAATGGATTTTTTTCCAGCACAACCATGTCGGCGTATTTGCCTTTTTCCAGGGAGCCGGTCTTGTCTTCGAGTCTGAGGATTCTGGCGTTGCTGATGGTGGCGCTGCGGAGCACTTCGATATTGGTAAAGCCGAGGCGCCGCAAAATTTCATATTCCCGGTAATTTCCGCCGAAATAGCAGAACGGCATTCCCGCGTCGATGCCGCAGCCGATGAGAATTCCCGCCTGATTCATTTTCTTGAGGTTGGCGTAACCGTTGGCTACCATACCGAAATAAACGTCGGGATCGACAAGAAATTTCTTTTTTTCCCAAAGCTTGTCTCTGCCGATTGTTTTATAATCTTTCAGCGCGTCGAGATTTTGTTGATGCAGAAGCGGATCGCAGTGCCGGACGGCCTCATGAGCAAAGTAATTCCTTCTGACCGTTAATTCGTCCATCACTTCCGGCGTCGCGTATTTTTCGGGAATTTCGTCAAAAGCCTCCTCCATCAGGAAGGACTGTCCGACCGTCATGGTGGGAACGATGGCCACGTTGTTCTTCGCCATTTGCAGCACGTCTTCATCGGACAGAATGGTGTCGGCAAGCATGTGCTCGATGGAGTGGAAGGGATATTCCATTGCGCGGTCGAAACCGAATTTAAAATGATGATGCCCCACGACCGGAAGGCCGTTCTTTTCGGCAAAGCGGAAAATAATATCAAGCTGCTCCTTGGTGTAAACGGGAATCGCCTTGTTTTTTTTGCAGAAGATCGTCCGGTTATCCAGGGTCAGTTTGATGAAGGAAGCTCCGCGGGCGTTCTCCGCAAGGCATTCTTCCATGTCGGCCGTGTTTCTGAAATTGTTCATGATCATGCCGATGAATAAGGAAGCCGGGCCGGCAAAAATATTTACATCCGATGGCGGAATTTCCGGGTGGGATCCCATGACGTTCAGTATGGAATTGCAGTACACGACACGGGGGCCGGGCAGATTGCCTTTTTCAATATCTTTGATGAACAGGTGCAGCAGCGCGGGAAACGCGCCCATATCCCTGATGGTCGTTATGCCTGATTCGATCGAAGAGATAAAATTGTTTTTCTGCTGCCGGGAATGGCGCATAATGTCGATCACCCTCATGGAAAAAACCGGAGACGCGGTGGAATGGCAGTGGGCATCGATCAGGCCCGGAATCAGGAATTTCCCCTGAAGATCAAAGATCGTCCCCCGATGATTATGCGGAAGATCTCCGTTTCCGAGAACGGCGATCTTCCCATTTTCCACGAACAGCCAGGAGTTTTCAATCATCTGACCGGACGTGACATCCACCAGGCCGGCGTTTTTGATGAAGAAAGCCTGATCATCCAGGACGGGCACGTTCTTTTTCGGAACGGCACATCCCTGCAATGACGGCATGGTCAGGGCGCCCGCCAGCAGCAATGAATACTTGATAAAATCCCTGCGCTCTAAGAAAGGAGATGATTCGTTTTTCATATGACAGACCCGTTGCTTTTTCGCGTCATTATAGGGAGAGTTTCCT
>JAGVUJ010000375.1 GCA_019136325.1 Deltaproteobacteria bacterium | reverse complement strand
ACCTTTGTAACCGGAGAGGATCGCGGCCTGGCCCAATCGCTGGAAAGGGTGCTTGGCAAAAAGCTGCACTACCAGAATGTTGACGGATTAACAATGAGCTTGCCCGTTGACGATCGGGCTCCTGTCCGCAGCAGTTGGAGAAAGGGGGCGAAGCCCAACAAGAACAGAAAGAAATTTTCTCCGAAAGCGCGAGCCAACAGCAGACCCGGGCAGCGTTCTTTCTCTTCGTCCAACCGCAGCCAGTGGGCGCATTAAGCGGATTGGAAAACACCATCGGGAGAAAATCTCTCCATCAATACGTTAAAGAGTTTTCTCCTGATGGTGAAGGACTGTGAAATTTTGTGTTTTATCGTCGGGCTTTCCCGCTGATTTCCCGTATGTGCACGCGAATAATCAGGGTCTTTTTCATTATCTCTTCCGAAAAATCTCCGGCATCACTTCCATACTGACGCATAATGCATTCCAGAGCGGCTTTTTTGCCCTCCACGTCGTTTATTATTTCCGCCGTGCCTGAACCAATCACACTTTCGTATTTCGCACTCCACGCGCAGGGCTGTGCTGCCTCAAGGACTTCATGAAGGATATCAAATTCGAATCCGACGCGATTATTTCTTTTCAGGATGTCGATTTTTCTTCCTTCGGGAGCGGCATGAAAATAGAGACAAAAGCCGTCATAGCCGAAGTTGAGAGGAACAATGTAAGGTTGACCATCGTCGGACATGGCCAGACGGCATACCCGACAACGACGGATGATCCCGTCAATATCTTTCCTGTCTTTTATTTCTCTTTCTTTTTTTCTCATTTAAGTCTGATCCGGTCGTGGCCGATGATGATGATGATGTGTTCAATCATTATTTGCTGCCGGTGGCTTTAAAAAACGTATAGCAGAAGACACCGTCCGATTCGGCAGTGCGATATAAATCGCGGATACCCTGATCGAAAACGTTTGCCTCGATGATTCCCGCGTCGATTGCCTCTGCACGCACGCCTTCAATCATGGCGGTGAACGTCTTTTTGATGAATCCGTCCACCAGTTGCGGCCTGCCGGAATCCACATAAACCATGCGGGGAGATACGCACACAGATCGGAAACCCGCCTGCTTCAGCAGCGGATGCAATGCTCTGCCGATGTTGGCGTTACCCCCGGCGCGCCGCTGCAATGCCACCTGACACTCAATGGCCTTGTGCGCTGCCGCGCTGTCCGGATAAAAATACGCCGAGCCGTGATCGCCTTCAATAACGGTGATCGTGCCGTTTTTCTTTAAATACTTTTTAAGGATGATCAACGCTTCAACGGGTTGCGGCAGGTGTTCCAGAACAAAGCAGACAAAGATATGGTCGAACGATTGTGGTGCGCAGGACCAATGAAAAATATCGGCCTGTTCGAAATGAACGTTCTGAATGCCGGCCGCCTCGGCTTTTCTTCTGGCTTCATCAACAGAAGCCGCGGAAATGTCGATCGAGGTGATTAATGCGCCGGGATTGTTTTTCGCCAGGGTGATGGTCTGTGCGCCGACGCCGCAACCGGCTTCCAGCACCGTGCTGCCCGCCGCATAAGCGGTGTCGATATGCAGCAATTCTACCAGAGTGGAAGCCTGATCCTGAAGTCTTATGTTTTCGACCGGATCATAACCGTGAACGTATGTTTTACTCATCTATCCGTATCCCTATACTGTTAACAAAGTACCCTTCCTCTGCATGTCATGGCATTAAATAGCATAGCCTTTTTTTTCTTTAAAGGAGAAAGTTTCCAAATCTTTGCCTGCTTTTCCGGAATGTGATATTAATGATTCTCGATTGAAAAAAGGGACCGGGAGGTGGATGTTTTGGTAACACGTAACGACTTGGAAAAATTTGCGGATATAGACAAAATATTCGATCCCGAAAGTATTGCAGTCGTCGGCGTTTCTGCCGAAGGATTCGGTTTTGGCCGCGGTATTTTTCTTTCACTCCGTTCCATCGGCTATGAGGGGAAACTGTATCCCGTGAATAAACGGGGCGGTTCCATTGCAGGAATGAAAATCTATCCTTCCATAGAAGACATCCCTGATAAAATAGATTTCGCCGTTATCGCGGTGCCGGCACGACTTGTTCCTTCGGCGCTGGAAGCCTGCCGGGTCAAAGGCGCGGTGGGCGCCGAAATTCTTTCTGCGGGTTTTAGTGAAACAGGAACGCCGGAAGGCGTAGCGCTTGAAGAAGAACTAAAGACGATTGCCGGACGAGGCATTCGGGTGATTGGTCCTAATTGTTTTGGAATCTACTGCCCGAAATCAGGACTCACCATGCTGCCCGGCCCGGACCTTTCGCGAAAGCCGGGAGGCGTGGCCGTACTATCACAAAGCGGCGGCCTTTCCATAGACTTCGGTTATATGGGAAAATGGCGGGGAATACACTTCTCAAAAGTCGTCAGCTTCGGCAATGGTTGCGATCTTCGAGAAACAGAGATGCTTCGCTACCTCCGTCATGATTCTCAAACAAAAGTAATCTGCATGTATGTCGAAGGCGTTGCCGACGGCCGTGATTTTTTCACCGCCCTGAAGCTAACAGCTGCGGAAAAACCCGTCATTGTCATAAAGGGAGGCCTTTCGGAATCGGGCAGCAGGGCGGTGGCCAGCCATACGGCATCGATGGGAGGGAAGAGAGCCATTTGGGAAGCCGCGTTGCGTCAATGTCATATTACCCAGGTGGAAAATCTCGAAGAAATGAGCGATGCAGCCCTGGCTTTTTCACTGCTGCCGATGCGCGACTATAAAGGATGTTCCGTCATGGGCGGCGGCGGTGCATTAGGGATAGCAGCGGCGGATGCGGCAGAAAGCTTTGGAATCAGGGTGCCGAGCCTGAGAAATGATTTGCAGGCGGCGATTCTGGATGTTCTGCCCAAACCCGGCTCCAGCGCAACCAATCCGATAGATATTGCCAACCCTTATGTCAGTCCTCAATACATCGGAGAGATTCTTCTTCATGCTTCCCGGGATGAAAACGTTGACTTTCACATTGTCATCCAGCTTTTGTATCACTACAAAGCGCTGCAGTTGACGATGGGTAACGTAAAACTGAGCGACATTACTCCTTATAAAGAACTGGCAAAAGTTTGCCGCGAAGCAATGGACATTGGGGAAAAACCGGTCATGCTTGTTCTGCCGAATATCAGGCAGGACGAAGATGACATTGAGATCGAAAAAGTCAACCGGGAAACCCGCCGTTTGTTTACTGAAGCAGGAATGCCCGTTTTTGACAATGTAACGAATGCTTTCAGCGCTGTGGCTGCGGTTTCCAGATATTACCGGTCCCACTGACAGAATTAAAATTCTGTTTTCTGTTTCCGGATATGTTGGCCTTATATCTAAACAACCGGAATATTATAAACGATCGGCGCTAAATGTATCACAGGCGCCGATATTGCCCTGTTCGAAGCCACGTTTAAACCAACTCACCCGTTGCGCGGAACTGCCGTGCGTAAAGCCGTCCGGCACCACGTAACCCTGAGTCTGTTTCTGGATGCGGTCATCTCCGACGGCGCTGGCGGCATTCAGCCCTTCTTCAACATCGCCGGCTTCCAGAATATTTCTTTTCTTGTCGGCCTGATGCGCCCACATGCCCGCGAGGCAATCCGCCTGCAACTCCATCATGACGGATAACTTATTGCTTTCGGATTTTCCCGCCTGCGATTGGCGTTCGCGAACCTTTTCGGAAATACCCAAAAGCGTCTGCACATGATGGCCTACCTCATGGGCAATAACATACGCCTGGGCAAAATCGCCGGATGCGCCGAAGCGTGAATGCAACTCCTCAAAGAAAGCAAGATCAAGATATACCTTATGATCGCCCGGACAATAAAAAGGCCCCACGGCCGAATCAGCCATGCCGCAGGCGGAGTCAACAGCCCCGGAAAAAAGAACCAACTTGGGTTCCTCATAGGTTTTTCCCGCTTGTTGAAACGTATCATTCCAGACATCTTCCGTTTCCGCCAGCACCACTGCGACAAAGTTGCGCATATCGTCATTGGCGGCTGTGGTTGCGCTTTGTTCAACGGATATGGAGGAAGGCTGTGTGTTCTGTTCCACGACCTGCAAGATTGAACTCGGATCGACGCCCATAAACATGCTGATGACCACGATCGCCACCAGGCCCAGCCCGCCGATGCCGCCGACCTTTGCGCCGCGGGAAATCGACATTCCTCGGCGGTCTTCCACGTTGTCACTTTGTCTTTCGCCTCTCCAGCGCATTGCTCTTCTCCTTTTTCGGGTTACGTCAAGGATAATAATTATGATTAGAGTCCGGGTGACCGGACTCAAACATTATGTTTTTACGTAAGTATAGGAACAAGATTTTCGACTGTCAAGATAATTCATCTTCGTTGATTTAATTGGAGAAAATAGTCATCAATCAACCCGATGCGGACAGGCTTATGCTTTAGGAAATGTATCCGGAATTGTTCAGTGAGGGGTTGACGAGCAGACCGCGGAAATTCGACCGCGATCTGCTCGCAGTCTTTGTTCTAGTTCAGTCTTTCTTCGGACAAAAATAAATGATCTGTCTCGATTTCCACCAGCGCTTCAAAAAGCTGCCGGATCCGCGGATGATCCGCTTCGGCGGCTGATTGTCCGTAGAATTCGATTGCCCGTGTTTCCCGTGCGTGGGACTCTTTCAAATTCTCAACATTTTCCATGTGGCAGGTCTCGTTTCCCGGAGGCAGGGCATCCAGTTTGAGAATCTTCCTCCAAATGGAGGCATGCTCCGCTTCAATCTTGCCCAGCGCCTTGAACAAAATCTTTCCTTCGGGATCATCGGTTTTGCCGGCAGCGCACGAATAAAACGTCGCGTTGCTGATTTCCACCTCAAGCGCGTGTTCGGCATTAGCCCGATCCTTTGCGCTCAGAGGCACATCAAAGTTTACGACCGCCTCTTTTGCCTCCATAATATATTCCATGTGAGCGCCGCAGAACGGGCAGTTCGCCGGAGGACTGGCGCCGATATACGCGTCGCCGCATATGATGCATCGGTATAATTTGACCATGTGTTCTCCTTATAAAATAATGATTCAGCTTTAACTTACGCTTTCCACAGGCCGTGAAGATTGCAGTATTCGCGCGCTGTAATACTGGCTCCTTCGATGGGGAAAACCGCCTCGGGTGCCTGGCCGGGCGCTAAATACTGGCGATAGATTTTGCCGTCCGCGATGACTTCGATCCATTCGATGTAGTGTTTTTCTTCCATGGGATGGGCCACGCTGCCAATGGTCACCTTGAAGCCGCCGGCCACTTTTTCCACCACGGGGACATGTTTTTCCTTGGCTGCATCCGTCGTGTTTTCCATCATGAGTTTCATGGGCTGATCGCAACACACCAGCTTTCCCACACCCGCGTGAAGTATTTCCACAATGTTGCCGCATACGTTACATTTATAAACTTCGTTTCTGTTGGCCATGATAAATCTCCTCATTTTATTATGATTAATCTACTTTCTTGAACATCTTTCCCTTGGCGCCGCAAACCGGACAGGTTTCCGGCGCTTCGTTTTCCACGGTATAACCGCAGACCGGACAAACATAATAGCTGTAAGCTTCCTGTACGCCGTCCAGATGCTCCAGCGCCTTCTGATAGAGGGCGGCGTGAATTTTTTCCACTTCGTTGGCAAAGTTGAAAGACCGTTCCGCCTCTTTATGACCTTCGGCTTTGGCCGCCTCAATCATGCCCGGATACATGCTTTTGAATTCATGGGTTTCTCCGGCAATGGCTTCCTGAAGATTTTCCTTTGTGGAACGGATGCCTTTCATTGCCCTCAAATGGGCGTGGGCGTGAACTGTCTCCGCTTCCGCCGCCGCCCGGAATAATTTTGCCGCCTGGGGAAATCCTTCCTGATCGGCCTTGGCCGCAAACGCCAGATATTTCCGGTTGGCCTGTGATTCTCCTGCAAAAGCTTCCTTTAATGCATCTTCTGTTTTTGACATTTTGATTTTCTCCTTTCTTTTATGATTTATTAAAATACCTTAACCCTTGTTATCTTTTTAATCTGGAATCATTCTGAGTTGTTTTAAAAACCGATCATCGTGTTTCTTTCACCATTTGTTGAATGTGCCGCAAGACTGCGCAATAAGAAAATTCAGCCGGGGCGCTTCAGGCAATCCCGGCAATACCCGTGAAACTCCAGCCGGGTTTCCGTCACGACAAAGCCCGATTTCCGGGCAATGTCCCTTGGTTCCAAGGATGCAGTGATGTAGTAGTCCAAAATCTTTCCACACCGGTTGCAGATGAGATTCACATGGTCGGAGATATCCACATCGTAGCGGTTCTCCATCCTGTCGAATTCCAGTTGTCGAATCAGGCCGTTTTCAGAAAACTCTTTCAGCGTAGCATAAACCGTGGATAAGCTTACACGACGGGCTTTCTTACGCGCTTCTTCGTAAATCAAAGTCGCACCGGGATGAGCCTCACGATTTTCCACCAGCGCATCAATAATTGCCAGGCGCTGCGGGGTTATCTTGAGACCTTTTTCCTTTAATTGACCGATTAAACTGTCTTTATTTATCATATATACTCTGGAATCATTCCAATTTAGGTGTACGATACAATCCTATATATAATTTGTCAAGGCATATTTTTTCCAGGAATTAACCGGCGGGATTGACAAACGAACTTATCAATTATATGAAACAACCAATACATTTGAGAGATTTTATATGCCGGTTTATTTACAAGTAATCCTGCTGGCGGCGGTCTTTATCGCCATTGTGATCATTTTTCTTTACATTGGCGGCCTGGCTGTGCGGCGGGCCAGTTTTCAGATTATTGCCGAAATGGAAGAAGCCAGAGCCTTTAAAGAGGGGAGGGCGATTAAAATTCAGGACGAGCGGAAGAACTTCTTCCGCGTGGGGACCAAAAATATCCGCCCCCGGGCGCTGAATCTGCTCATTGCCGACGGCCTGGTGATCAAAACCAATAATGGAAAATATTATCTGGACAAAGAAAAACTCGCCCAGGCAAAAGCGCGGTTAGGTTCTGAAAAGTAAAATTGTAAGGCTAATTCTCTGAATGAGTCATTTCAGTTGAAACTTTATGTAGATTAAGATGCCTTTTTTAATTTTTCCGCCACATACACCTTGATAATGGATTGTCGCGGTACACCCAAACGTTTTGCTTCTTTGTCCAGCCTGTGAATC
>JAGVUJ010000046.1 GCA_019136325.1 Deltaproteobacteria bacterium | reverse complement strand
ATGATTTTCGAAGGGTCGTTGATGAAGCCGGAAACAAAAATTCCCTGCAGGATCATAAATCTTTTGTAGTCGAAAGCGCCCGGATTGTTGAAATTGTGAATGACCCTTAAAGATGAATGAAAGCGGATGAAGTCGCCATAACGCAAATTTAAACGGGTCGGGACGGCGAGACGGACATAGCCCGTTGCCGGAACATATGATTTGTCCGTAACCACCCGGAGGGATCGAACGATTAGAACATCTTTGTCAATATAGGAAACAGGACTTTCGACAATGACGCCTTCAACGGCCATGGTGCCCTGATCGGCAAAATTTTGAATATCGTGGCTTCTCTCTGTAAAATGAATCTGTTTTTGTATGTTGAAAAATCCCAGGAGAAAAATAAAACCGATGAACAGCAAAAAGCAGGTCAGAATCCATTGATGGCGAAGGGTGAAGAACATCAAAATCAGCAACAACACAGCAAGTACCGGGAAAATATACAGCGGCATGGTCCAATAACTTCCGGCAAAAGTGCCCGCAATCAGCGATAAGCAGAGAGGGATCAATGGACGGCGCATCATAAAGTTCTCGTTCCGGCAGAATGTGTCAAATTTATTAGCGAAAAATATCAAAATATTATAATATGTTTTATCAATGTATTCGAAGGAACCCGGATGAATATAACGTATAATGATGAATCAATGAAAGCAAAAAATGCTTTCAGGATAATATCTTTAATCATATCAAGAATCGTTATCATAACCCTGCTTCTGGGCATTACTGTTTTTATCGATATCCGCAGGCAGTCTTTTTTCATTTCTTCCGACACCATTAACGTCTTTTACTTTGTTGTGGCCATCATTTATTTATTCTCATGCGCTTACGTGATTTTGCATAAGCTTAAAGTTGATTACCGATATAATATATATCTCCAGATCGCTGTGGATGTTTTTACCATTACCTCCCTGATCTTTATGTTCGGCAATACCCAGATCGATTATTCTCTCTTTTACACCCTGGTCATCATTTATTCGGCAATCTTTCTGGGGCGGAAAGGAGGTTTTTTTGTCGCGTCCATTGCCAGCATATTTTACGGCATATTTTTAAATCTCGAATTTTATCAGTTGGCCCCGTCATTGCCCATTCTTAAAGTTGATTACGAAATGAACGCCGCGGACGCTCTGACCAATCTGATTGTTCGCATCACTTCCTTTTATGTTCTGGCATTTCTGGCCAGCTTTATTATCGAGCAGGAAAAAAAGACCTCGACGCTGCTGGAGGCGAAAGCATCGGAATTTAATCAACTGGACAGGCTTTTCCGCAGCATTGTGGAATCGGTTTACAGCGGAGTCATGACCATCGATTTAAACAATGTCATCAAAACCTTCAATGCCGCCGCCGAAGAAATTACCGGGTTTTCCAGGGCAAAAGTACAGGGGCTTAATATTCAGGATGTGTTTCCTGAATTTCTTCAGTTTCTCAATAAGGAAACCATCGACGAACAAAACAAAGCTCGAATCGAAATTGTCATTACGGGTAGAAACAGGGAAAAAATCAATCTGGGGTTGTCTGTTGCTCCCCTGATCGGGAAGTCATCAAAGCAGATAGGTAATATTTTAATTTTTCAAAATATCACGCAGATCAAACAGATGGAAAAGGCTCTGGAAAAAAACAGAAACATGGCTCTGATTGGCGAGATGGCGGCGGGCTGGGCGCATGAAGTGAGAAATCCGCTTGCCGCGATTACCGGATCGATAGAACTGTTGAAACAGGGGATGAAACCGGAGGGAACCAATAAGCGCCTGATGGAGATCGTTCTGCGCGGCAAGGATCAGTTGGAAAATTTCGTGCGTAATTTCCTGCTGCTTGCGCGGACAGTGCCGGCAGCCAGGGAAACGGTTGACGTGAATCGCATTATCGAAGAGATTTTGGAGGCCATTGTGCTGAATAAAGCATGGAATGGAAAAATCGAAATCAATAAACTGTTTTCAAAAGATGTGCGGATCTTTGCCAACAAGGAACAGGTCAGGCAAATCCTCAACAATATTATCGCCAATGCCGTGGAAGCCATGGAAGAGGGAGGGCTATTGTTCGTTGAAACAAAACGTTTCGAATCGGATGACCGGAAGACGTATGCGGAAATTATCATATCCGATATGGGCTGCGGCATTGCGGAAGATGATTTAAGTAAAGTTTTTGAACCTTTTTTTACCAAAAAAATTCAGGGGACGGGACTGGGCCTGGCGATTGTCAATCACCTCGTTGAAGGGTATAAAGGAAAAATTGAGATACTGAGCCGGGAAGGACAGGGGACGATTTGCCGGTTGTTATTGCCGATTGAAAAGGAAGCAGATATATGATTGAGCGTTTCAATCCAAAGACAGTGAAGGATGAGGGGATATATGGCGAAAATTTTGGTTGTTGATGATGATCAGGGCATGCGGGAAATGATGGAAATCATGCTGCAGAAAGAGGGCTATGATGTGACCAGCATCGGGGAACCTCTCAAGGCGATCGAATTATGCCGAAAAAAAGATTTTGATCTGGTGATTACAGATTTGAAAATGCCCAAAGTGAACGGGATTGAATTTCTCAAAACCATTAAAGATCAAAAACCGGAAACGATTGTCATTCTGATCACGGCTTACGCGTCGGGAGAAACGGCGATCAATGCCATGAAAGAAGGCGCATACGATTACGTGGAAAAAGGCAACAGCGTTGATGAACTCAAGAAAGTTGTCCGCTCTGCTTTGATGAATAAGGGCCTGATTGACAACGGTTCCGCCGAAGAAAAAAACAGTCCGGGAAAAGAACCGGTTTCTTTTTGCGGAATGATCGGGGCGAGCCGTGAAATGCTTAAAATTTTCAGCACGATTAAAAAGGTTTCCGATACACCGGCAAATATTTTGATTCTGGGGGAAAGCGGGACAGGCAAGGAACTTGTCGCGCGCGCCATTCACGAGAATTCATCACGTTCCAGAATGCCTTTCATCGCCATTAACAGCGGCGGCATCCCGGAAAATTTGCTGGAGAGCGAATTGTTCGGATATATGAAAGGATCCTTTACCGGGGCTTATGCCGACAGGCAGGGGTATTTTGAAATGGCCCGCGGCGGCACTATCTTTCTGGATGAAATCGGCGAGTTGTCGCCGTCGTTGCAGGTCAAGCTTCTGAGGGTTGTTCAGGAGAAAACGTTTCGACGCATCGGCGGAGCTGAAGATATCAAGGTGGATGTGAGAATCATTTCCGCCACCAATAAAAATTTGCAGGAAAAAGTAAAAAAAGGCGAATTCCGTGAAGATCTTTTTTATCGCTTGAATGTCATACCCATCCTGATCCCTCCGTTACGCGAACGAAGAGAGGACATTCCTCTGCTTATCGACAATTTTATTGAGAAGTATTCGCAGCTGTTCGGAAAGGAAATCAGGAATATTTCTTCCTACGCGGTGGAACTTTTGATGAACTATGACTTTCCCGGGAACATCCGCGAATTGCAAAACATTATCGAACGCGGCGTTGCCATGGAAAGCTCCAGCATTATCCTGCCGGAGAGTCTGACCTTCGGCGCGCCGAAATTCGATGTTGATATTACGGACAGCGGCATGGACTTGAATGCGGAACTGGACAAAATCGAGAAAATGATCATTGAGAAAGCGTTGCAGAAGGCAAAAGGATCAAAAAAGAAAGCAGCCGATTTGTTGAATATTACGTTCGACTCGCTGAGGCATCGCATCGAAAAACTCGGTGTGGAACAAAGTTGAAAAACGATGATCGCCACGATTTTCTTTTTGCTTGACTTTTCAGGTTATTTTGCTCTATATGCGTCAATCACGAGGTTGTAAGAAAAATGATAAAACAATATTCTTTTAAAAGGGCAGTCTTTTTTTATTTTTTTAGCTTTATCCGTAAGGTCTGCCTGATAGTATCATGACCATGCATAAGTGGAAATGAACCGTGGGCAGATTAAAAAAGCCCACGGTTTTTTTTTGCCGTCATCGGGACGGCCGTTTTATAAAAGTATTTTATAAAAAAGGGAAGGGAAGGAGAATAAAAATGAAAAGCAGACTTTTAACAGCGATTTTAACAGCGGTTTTTTTGATTGCCGGCGCCGGCAGCTTGCAGGCCAAGGCCATCAAGGTCGGTGCGGCGATCAACCTCACCGGTCCTGCTTCAACGTGGGGACAGTTTCATGAAAAGGGACAGCGTGATTATTTCCGCTACGTCAACGAGGTGAAAGGCGGAGTGTATGGAAACAAAATTGAAATGATTACCGTGGATACAGCCTACAAAGTTCCGGAAGCGCAGGCTGCGGTGAACAAATTTGTCCTGCAGGACAAAGTGGACATGATTGCCACCTGGGGTGCCGGCGAAGGCCTGGCCGCCAAGCCGATCATCCAGAGATACAAGGTTCCGACCATTAACTATTCCACCAGCTGGGAGATTCTGGAGAAACCCGTTGATTATATGTACCTGCCGTTCGGCAGTTATAAAATGGATTGTCATGCGGTTTTTGAGTATATTAAGGTCATTCATAAAGGGAAAGATGCTCCCAAAGTCGGTCTTCTAACCTACAACAACGCCTACGGCCGTTCCATCCATGCGCCGAGCAAAGAATATGCGAAACAACTGGGTATCAATCTGGTTGCCGTTGAGGAATTTCCTCCCAAAACCGTTGACCTGAACACTGAACTGCTCCGGTTGCAGAAAGCCGGAGCGCAGTATATTTTCATGCAAATGCTTCCGTCCGCGATTATCACGGCATTCAAAAGCGCCGACCGAATCAATTACAATCCGGTATTTCTGGGCACGTGGACATCGACCGATCCCGACTTTTTCAAAATGGGCAAAGGTCTGATTCGCGATCGGCTGGTCATTCAGTTTCCGGGAGGATTGCCTTCCGACAAATCGAAGGGAATGGCCGTCATGCAGGATCTGTGGAAACGATATAAAACCGTCAGCAAATTTGATGCGTCCTACTGGGAAGGTGTTGTGATCGGCATGATCATGGAAAGAGCCTTCGCCCGCGCATATGAAAAGAGCAAAAACATTAATCCCGGAACCGTTAATGCAGCCCTTGAATCTTTCAGAAACGAAGATTTCGGCGGTCTGGTGCCGGCCATCACTTATGCAAAAGACAATCATGGCGCTTCGTTTACCGCACGTATGGTTAGAGTGAAGGAAGACGGAACCTATATACCGCTGACGAATTTCTACGTTCCGGGCAAGGATAAAATTAAACTGCTCGGCAAGTAAATGATAGTGCAATAAGGCGTTATCGGAAACGTCATTCTGATAACGCCGTTTTTTAAAGAGGTTTTAATGAAAGCTTTTCGCAGCCGGCCGTCGATCATGATTAACCGGCGGGACGAAGATAAAAAAGCCGAACTGGAAATTCAGCGTTTGCGTTTGAGTTTCGGTGGGGTTGTCGCCGTTAAGGATGTTGATCTTCAGGTTCATACCGGCGAATTGATGGCGATTATCGGTCCGAACGGAGCGGGGAAAACAAGTCTGCTGAACTGTATCACCGGTTTTTACCGCGCTCAGCAGGGTAAAATCGTCTTCAACGGAAAAGACATCACCCATCTTCATACGCACGAACTTGTCGGCGTGGGCATCGGCAGAACTTTTCAGAACATCGAGCTTTTTCCGGGCATGACCGTTCTGGCCAATATGACCCTGGCGAGGCATATTCATTGTCAGTACAGCTTCATAAAATCATTTCTCTTTTCCAAATCAGTCCGGGATGAAGAAATCCGTCACCGGCAGGTTCTTGAAGAGATCATCGATTTTCTGGAAATGCAATCCATCCGGAAGCAGGCTGTCGGATCCTTGCCTTACGGCATGCAGAAAAGGGTTGAGCTGGGCCGCGCGCTGGCCCTGGAGCCGAAATTATTGGTTCTGGACGAGCCGTTTGCCGGCATGAACATGGAAGAGAAGGAGGACATGGTGCGCTTCCTTCTGGAGTTGAATCAACAATGGGGCATGACGATGATCCTGGTCGAACATGATATGTCCATCGTCATGAGCATTTCCCAGCGGATCATGGTTTTGAATTTCGGAGAGAAGCTGGGCGAAGGAAACGCTGAGGAAATCAGCGCGAATCCCGAAGTGATCAAAGCTTATCTTGGCGAGGCAGAAGCTTTATAAATATTTTAAGGCGTTGTATTTTGAGTAAGGAAGAACCACATAAAACAAAACGCAATTTAACGCTGCCGCAGTTGTTAATGGAAAATGCCGCTTTGTACGGCGATGCGAAAACGGCGATCCGGGAAAAGGCATACGGCATCTGGCAGAAATACACCTGGGCGGATTACGGTCGTTATGTGCGGACAACGGCGGCCGGGTTTGCCGCGTTGAATCTCAGGCGCGGTGAAAATCTGTGCATGGTTGTTCATAATCACCCGGAATGGCTTTTTTCGGAGCTGGCCGCGCACGTCCTTGGCGCTACAACGCTGAATTTGTTTACATCGTCTATCGCCGATGAATTGGCGTTTTCCATCAAGCGAATCCATTCGCCTGTCGTGGTCGTTCAGGATCAGGAACAGGTGGATAAGCTTCTGGAGATCAAAGAAAAACTTCCTCAGACCCGGAAGGTTGTTTATATTGATCCCACGGGCATGACCTCTTATCGGGATGATCCCTGGCTGATCAGTTATGCCGGGCTTTTAAAACTGGGTGAGAAGTATATTGAAGATCATCCCGGCTTTATCGACGCTGAAATCAATCGGGGGCGTCCCGATGATATTGCTGTCATGATTCAGACATCGGGAACCACCGGCGTCCCGAAACTGGCCATGTTGTCGCATCGCAATCTGACGACGATGGCCTTGCAGTGGGTGGATAATACAAAAATCGAGCCGGAGGAAAACTGGCTGTCCATGTCGCCGCCGGCATGGATCGTTGATCAAATGTGGGGAATGGGCGTGGCGCTCGCCGGCGCCATGTGTATGAATTTTCCGGAAACGGCGGAAACGGTACTGGAAGATTTCAGAGAGATCGGTCCTTCGATGATCATTACATCGTCGCGGTTCTGGGAAGACATGGCTTCGCGTATCCGCGTAAAAATTTCCGACGCGGGATGGCTGAAGAGGGAATTATTTCATCTTGGTGAAAAAATCGGCAAATCGGTTGTGGAAAGACAATCACACAAACAGCCGGTTCCGACGTTTCTGCGGGTGTTATATAGAATCATGTCCGTGCTTGTTTACCGGCCGCTTTTGGATCGCTTGGGTTGCGCCCGCTTTCGCAGCGCGTTTAC
>JAGVUJ010000313.1 GCA_019136325.1 Deltaproteobacteria bacterium | reverse complement strand
TGAAGAATGTGTCAGCAGTAAAAAGCAAGAAAGATTTTCTTGATGGATTTCTTGAGCATTTTCAAGCAGTTGTTGCATACTTCACTTTTTACTATCCAAAAAAATAAAATAGGGGGTTTAAAATGAAAATAAAAAATTACAAAACAATCAGTGGCCAAATTGAGTGTATATCCGGACTTCATATCGGCGGTTCGGCGGATCAAATTGAAATTGGTGGCGTTGATCTGCCAATCATAAAAAACGCGGTTAATGGTGAACCTTACATACCGGGTTCATCGTTAAAAGGCAAAATGCGTTCGCAATTGGAGAAAAAACTCGGCAAATACGACAACAAGGGGGAGCCCTGCGGGTGCGGTGATGCTTCGTGCATGATATGCACGGTTTTTGGCGCGCATAAAAACGTGCGGCATAATCTTGGTACAACGCGCATCATCGTCCGAGATGCCAGCCTTTCAGAAGAGTCCAGGAATATTTATAAATCAATGATGGCCGAGAAGGGGAAATCATTTATTGAAAAGAAGGTTGAGAATATTGTGAATAGAAAAACCGGAACCGCAGAACACCCGCGTTCCCAAGAACGTGTGCCAGCAGGCGCGAAATTTGATTTTGAGATTGTTCTTCAAATATATGAAAACGATGATGAAAAGAAAATTGTCGATTTCGTCAAAGAAGGGCTAAAGGAAGTACAGCAGACTTATCTTGGAGGCTTTGGTAGTCGCGGTAGCGGCCAAGTCAAATTTACGGAGCTAAAGCTGAATGGTGAAAATTTCAGCATCTGAGGTGAAATGATGGAAACCTACCAGTTTACCTTAAATGTTCCTTCGGGGTTCGTTACGCCCTGGCAGGCGGATACGATTTTTGGTCATCTGTGCTGGACGGCCGAGCGGCATGATTGTTTTCAGCGTTTTTCAGGAGCAGCCGGTCTGATAGAACTCTTCCGGAAAGGCGATCCGCCTTTTATACTTTCCGATGGTTTTCCTTCCGGAATGCTTCCTGCACCTGTTAGCTTGAAAAATCTTTACAATCAGGCCGGAGATGAGCCTGTCGATATAGAAAAATATGCTTTAATGAAGCGGGCTAAAAAAATTACACATTTGACTATTGATGAATTCCGAGAGTTTCAGAAAGGCCACGTTCCGAAACTGGCTGATGACCGACCCAAAGGTTTTATTTATGCAACGGTACTGCATAATTCTATCAGCCGGATTACCAACACAACGGGAACTCAAGGCAGTCTTTTTGAAAGCGATGAAATGTATGCGGCAGAGGGTGAAATTCAAATTTATATTAAAATCAAAGAAGGTTTTGAAGATGATGTAAGGTTGCTTTTCGAGAAGTTTTCGCAAGGAAGCTACGGTGCAAAGAAATCAACTGGGAACGGCGCATTTTTTGTAAAGAATATCAAGACCTATGATGGATTTTATATGGCGGATGAATCAACCCGTGCGGGGAAGGTCAATGGTTTTACTACACTTTCGCATTTTGTTCCGGTTGCAGGAGATCCTACCGAAGGGACATATAAAATCATGATTAAATACGGGAAACTCGGCGAAGAAAAAACATTCTGCGGTCAGCCGTTTAAAAAACCGATAATCATGCTCAAACCAGGCGCGGTATTCTACACGGATGATGTCAAACCGTTTTATGGAGGGCTTGTGGAAAGCATATCCGATGCAGAACCGTCCGTCGTTCAATATGCCTTTGCGTTTGCCGTACCGGTTGTTATGGCCGAAAGACAAAAAGGCCTGGATAATTGTGAAGGTTGAACCGGCGGCATAGCGTAAATCGGGTGGCGCCGCATAATATGATCATTGCGGGAGGACGTTTTTACCGGGATGAATGATTCTCTTGACATGAAGCGAATAACCGCTATAATCGCTTCATATAATGATGCGATTATAGGGTGGTTATGATGCAATATTTGTGGCAGCGACCGAATTGGACAAATTTTCGCTGGCAAGATGAAAACCTTCTTGCAGCGATCGGCAGGTGCCGTTTTCTTCAGGGCCGGCTTTTGGGAAGATTGACCGGCATTGGATTGTCCCTTGAAAACAACGCTCAGCTGGAAATCATCACGGAAGAGGCTTTGAAAACTGCCGCCATCGAAGGAGAAAATCTCAGCCTGAAGACTGTTCGATCATCGGTCGCCGGAAAGCTCGGCCTTCCGTCGGCCGGTCTTTCCCGTGATCGTCATGTGGACGGCCTGGTTGAAGTTCTGCTGGATGCGACAAAAAATCACGATCAACCCCTTGGGGTGAAACGGCTCTGGAGCTGGCACGCGGCGCTTTTTCCGACCGGTTATGCGGGAATGCACAAAATTGCCGTGGGAAAGTGGCGCGGGGAAAAGCCCATGCAGGTCGTTTCCGGGCCGGTGGGCCGTGAAACGGTTCACTTTGAAGCTCCCCCCTTCAACCGCGTAGCCTCTGAAATGAAAGATTTTCTCAAGTGGTTTGTTGACAGCAGAGACGCCCTCGAAGGTTTGTTGAGGGCGGCGATAACGCACTTTCGCTTTGTCACCATTCACCCTTTTGCCGACGGCAACGGGCGCATCGCCCGCGCCCTGACCGATATGGCGCTGGCTCAGAACGACGGCCAACGGATTCGCTATTACAGCCTTTCTTCCCAGATCATGGCACAGCGCAAGAGCTATTATGATGTTCTGGAGCGTTGCCAGAAGGGAAACGGCGATATCACCGGATGGTTAGCATGGTTTCTCGATTGTTTTTGCAAAGC
Organism: Deltaproteobacteria bacterium; assembly: GCA_019136325.1. Next base: position 4,529 of record JAGVUJ010000313.1, on the reverse strand, counting down.
CATCGAGAGATCGGAAACGCTTTTGGCGACAGTGCTTGACCGGACGCATTTTTGGAAAATGCATGACCAGAATTTCATTTCTGAGCGTCAGCGTAAAATCATCAACAGGATGCTGGATGAAGGCCGTGGCGGTTTTGTCGGCGGGATGACAACCAGAAAATATGTTTCGCTGGCTGATGTCAGCCGGGCGACGGCTTTCCGGGAGATTAATTATCTGGTCGAAATCGGCATGTTGAAATTGAACCCTGGGCGGGGACGAAATGCAAGTTATGACCTCAACTGGGATGAGATGAAATAAAAGGAGATTTTCATGAAAAAAGTGATGATTTTATCGCTGGGCGGGTCACCGGAACCTTTAAAAAAAAGTATCGCCGAATATCAACCGGAGCATCTTATTTTTTTCGCCTCACATGATTCAGTTTTAAAATCAGGAGAAGTTCTAGAAATAAAAGACTATAAACCCCAAAAAATTGAAACGCAAATCACCGAAGATCCCAATTCGCTATATGAATGTTACAAAGCCGCACGAGAGTGTGTGGATCGCGCCACTCGCACTGGCGTTTTGGAAAATGACATTCTGGTGGATTATACAGGCGGGACTAAAGTCATGTCCGCCGCATTACTTCTGGCTACCGTTGGATTCGATTTCAGTTTTAATTATGTCGGAGGTGATACCCGCTCAAAGAACGGCTTGGGCATTGTTCAAGACGGTCACGAAAAGATGTACCCGGACATGAACCCCTGGTCGGCTTTTGCGGAGGAAGAAAAAAGACAGATCGTTACTTTATTCAATGCCCGGCGCTACTCGTCTGTTATTCAGATTATGAATTTGTGTACAAGAGAACTTCCTGCCCAGATCAATCTGTTTTTTAAATTTGTTCGGATGCTGGCTACTGGATTCTTGTACTGGGAGCAATTCCGTCACAAAGAGGCGCATGACTGCCTTAAAAAAGGCATGGTATTGCTCGACGAATATTTGCAACACTATCCCTCTAATGTCTATCACCAACTAAAGGACGAGTTAAGAAAACACATCGACTTTTTAGAAAATCTTCTTTCTAAAACGAAAAATTTACAAACGTACGATAATATTCTCATCAAAGAACTCATCAACAACGCACGACGGCGAATAGAAGATCAACGTTTTGATGACGCGGCCGCTCGTATTTATCGCGCATTGGAGCTTTACGGCCAGATTTGCTTTGAAAAGAAAATAGGCAGCTCCAATGACAAGGTCAAACCCGGTAAAATTCCGGATCAATTACGCGATGAATTCAACCGCAAATACCTCGATCCGCAATTGGGGCTGATGAAATTGCCGCTTCAAGCCACGTTCGCAGTTCTTCGTGTTGCGGGCCACGAAGCGGGCATTCGTTTTTTCAGCTTTGAAGACAAAATTAAAAATATTCAAATTGCACGCAATAAATCAATACTTGCACACGGCATCCAACCGGTTACTGAACACGCGGCGCGCAGCATTTTGGATACAGTCACAGATTTTGTTCAAATGAAGGAGTTTTTTGATTTTCCTAAATTATAGGGATGAAACAAGTTCTTTGACAACTTAATATCGAAACGAACATAAAATCCCTCCGTGTCCGGGGCGGCAACGTTGCCGTTGTTGCGCCGGAATCAGGTCCTCGTTAAACTTCTTCCCGCGGGAAGAAAAAAATTTTCCGCGGAAGGAGGAGTTTTATTATGGTCGTCTACATTAAAACCCAGGGTGCCAGGCTGGTGAAAGAGGGCCGCCACCTGCTGGTGAAAAAAGGGGAAGACATCTACCACACCCTCTTCACCTACAAGCTCAAGCAAATTGTCCTGTTTGGCAACATCGAGCTCACCCATCGCGCATTGGCTCAGATATTGCGCCACTCGATCGACACGGTCTTTCTCACACAAAACGGTCGCTATCTTGGACGCATCGCCTCGTCGGAATCACGCAATGTCTTTTTACACAAAAGACAGTATGCGCTTTTGGATGATGCGCCTTTCGCGCTACGGATGGCCAGAGCCATCGTTGCGGGGAAAATGGCCAACATGGCCACTCTTCTGTTGAGGATACGCCGCAGCCGCGAGGCGGCCCTTGCAGGGAAAAAAGCGCGAGAAATTCAGGATCTGATACCGATGTTGGAGAAAGCCGGGACTATCGACAGCCTCCGCGGCTATGAAGGTAGAGCCAGCGCCTTGTATTTTGAAGCCTTCGCTTCAGGATTTATTGAAAAACAAGGCTTTACTCGGCGCGTCAGAAGACCGCCTACAGACCCGGTCAATTCTGTCCTGTCGCTTTTGTACACGTTTTTGATGAATCGGGTTTACGCGGCGGTGCGCGTGGCCGGCCTTGACCCTTATCCGGGCTTTCTGCATTCCATAGACTATGGCCGCTATTCTCTGGTTCTGGATCTGATGGAAGAATTCAGGACGATCATAGCCGACACGCTCACTTTATCCTTGTTCAACCTCAAAATACTGCAGCAGGATGATTTTATTGAAGAGCGTCCCAAAGATAATGAGACGCGCCTTGAAGAGCCGGACAGAATGCCCCTTCCTGATGTCAGCGCGGATCCGATCGGCCTGATTTCTTTCAACATGGATGACTCAGTCTCGTTCGACATACCCGAACAGCGCATGGAAGAGGGCGTCGAAGCACGACCATCGGCCAAATACCCTGTGCGGCTTCAGCCTGATGCCTTCGGACGTGTGATTGACGCTTTCGAAAAAAAACTGACCACCGGATTTTATTATCCGCCCGCGGAAAAGAATCTCACATACGCCGATGCCCTGATTTATCAGGCGGCACATTACCGAAAAGTCATAGAAGGGGAGGCAAAAGTATATTCTCCGTTACTTTTAAAATAATCAGGCAGGAAATTGAAAACCGGGACTGCCTCGCGCTGCCCTGTATGCATGAGGGGAAAAACAAATCCGACCAGGGCGAGGCACAATGAAAGCAGAGGGATAATTTATGATTACACTCATCACCTACGACATCACGGAACCGAAAAGACTCAACAATTTACGGGGTTTTCTAAAAGAGTTCGGTCTGCGTACACAGAAATCTGTTTTTGAGTGCGATATAGACGCGGATGCCCTCAAGCGCATCCGCGCCTACTGTCGCGACAACCTGGAGATCGTTTCCGACTCCGTGCGCATCTATAAAATCTGCAACCACTGCATCAACAAAGTGGTTTTATCCGGCAGCGGCCTTAAAGTTACACAACTAGACTATATGATCATCTGAGGGAAAAGAAATGAACATGATTGTTGCATACGATATCACAGAAACAAAGCGACTTGCCCGCGTGGCCAAGGTCATGCTGGATTATGGAGTGCGCGTGCAAAAATCAATTTTTGAAGTGGAAGTGACGCCTCCGGTTTTCCGAGAAATGAAGGCACGGATAGATAAAATCATCGAACACGATACTGACTGCGTGAAATACTTCCCACTTTGCGAGAAGTGTGCGGGAACTGTGGAGATCATCGGCCAGGGGCAATTCACCGACCCGGACCGGGAATACTACATCTATTGAGAGGAGGAACCTGTTAACAACGGCTGATGGTCACGAGACTTAAAATCTTTTGACCCGGTGCGATGCTGGCCCGAAATGAACCTGGGGTGAAAAACGAACATCTTTGTATGTGCCTGAATTCACAGAGTGTATTTTTATCTCGCCCCGGAGGTTCGCGCAAACTTTAAAATGCTTTTATAAACAATGATTTATGATGTACAATGATCATTCGAAAGGAGGGATTTGCAAAAATGATGATCTTTTTGAAAAGAGGTTCGCGAAAACGGGAAGCCAAGATACAGATATTAAAGGCGAAAGGAGGACCGCAGAAACAAACGACCTGACCTGTGAAGGGATTGCGACAATATCTTCAATGGGTTTCGGCTCGTGGTCTGCTATGTGAAACAAACGACCTGACCTGTGAAGGGATTGCGACTCCATATGATTTCTGTCCAATCTCCGTCAGGTTCGTGGTTGAGAAACAAACGACCTGACCTGTGAAGGGATTGCGACGTTAGCTTCATGTTGCACTGTCTAACCATAGCTGGCGAAACAAACGACCTGACCTGTGAAGGGATTGCGACGGGCTCTTGTTTCTTTATATAGTAATAGTCAATATCCCAAGAAACAAACGACCTGACCTGTGAAGGGATTGCGACTGCACAGGCATCGCCAATCTTTTGTGACAGCCCGTGTTTTGCCGAAACAAACGACCTGACCTGTGAAGGGATTGCGACAGGATGTTTAGCTCCAATTACATCACGCTCAAACGAAACAAACGACCTGACCTGTGAAGGGATTGCGACAAGGTCAGAAAGGTCAAACGAAAAGTGGGGGAAAAGAAACAAACGACCTGACCTGTGAAGGGATTGCGACAAGATTGCTTTTGCTTCGCCGGTTTCAGCCACGAGCCGAAACAAACGACCTGATCTGAGAAGGGATTGCGACTCTTCATGCTGTTTCTTGAAACGTTCTAAATCCGCTTCGAGAAACAAACGACCTGACCTGTGAAGGGATTGCGAC
>JAGVUJ010000096.1 GCA_019136325.1 Deltaproteobacteria bacterium | reverse complement strand
GCTGAAAAAAGAATCTTTGCATCCGTGCAAAAATTCCAGATGGGAGAAAAATTGTTTTATCTTAGGATTTCAAGGCGATGGACTTATTTGCAATTCAGCCAATACTTTTGCATCCGTGCAAAAAATCTATTCATCCAATTTGTTTCTTCTCCGATAGAGCGTGGACAGGTTGAGACCGGACATGGCAGAGGCTTTTTTGAAGTCACCGTTTGCGGCGATAAACAGTCTTTTATAATACTCTGACTCAAACAGACTTTTCGCCTGTTCGAAATTCAGCGGAAGTGATTGCTGATCATTGGAGTCAGCATCGATATATTTATATTCACGCGGAAGATCTTCAACCGTAATCATCTGATGACGGGAAAAAACGGCGAGTCTCTCCACAAGATTTCGCAACTCCCTCACATTGCCCTCCCAGGCATGCTGCATAAGACAGGTCAGGACGTCCGGCGAAAATTTCTTTTCTCTGATTTTATTATGTTCGCAAACCTGATGCATGAAATGGTCGAGCAGCAGAGGGATGTCCGGAGTCCTTTGGCGCAAAGGCGGAACATCTATTTTGATGACATTGATGCGGTATAAGAGATCTTTCCTGAAAATGCCTTTATTGACGAGGGTTGATATATCCATGTTTGTGGCGGAAAGGAGCCGGCAAGCCACCTTGATGGTTTTCGTCCCACCGACCCGCATGAACTCGCCTTCCTGAAGGACACGGAGCAGTTTGACCTGGAACGACGGCGAGGTTTCGCTGATTTCATCCAGAAAAATCGTTCCGCCTCCCGCGGCCTCGAAATAGCCGGGCGTCCGGGCATTCGCGCCGGTGAAGGCTCCTTTCTCATAACCGAATAATGCCGGTTCCAGAAGCGTCTCGCTCAATGCCCCGCAATTCACCGCAAAGAACGGCTCCTTGGCGCGGAGACTCTTTGCATGGATGTACCGGGCAACAAGTTCCTTGCCCGTCCCGCTTTCTCCCTCAATCAGCACGGGCATTTCCAGACGGGCAATGCGCGTCGCCTGTTCGATCACCGCTTCCATGGCCTTGCAGGAATACACCATGGACTCCCGGCCGATCCCCGAACTGATCTGCTCTCTGAGTAGTTCGTTTTCACGCAGAAGATTTCGCCGCTCCAGACAGTTTTTGATATCCAGTTTGATTTTATCGATGCTGCTGAACGGTTTGGCAAAGAAATCGTTCGCGCCGAGTCGCATGGCTTCAATGACGGAGTCCATATCGCCGTAGGCCGAAATGATGATAATCATGGTTTCCGCATCCCTCATTCTGATTTGCTTCAAGACCTCCATGCCATCAACACCGGGCATGCGTATATCCATGATGATCAAATCGAATGATTCGTTCGACCATTTTTGAAGCGCGTCAGCGCCGTCTTTGACCAGGCTTACATTATAAAATTCCGGCGAGAGAATTCTTTTGAAATACACCCGTGTATATTCTTCATCATCCGCCACCAGCACCTTGGGCAGTTTTTTATTCATACCATTCTTTTCCTTTAACCGGCAGATAGGTGGTAAAAGTCGATCCCTTCCCCACGACACTTTCCACACTGATCCTGCCGCCGTGATCCTGTATGATCCAGTAAGTAAGACTTAATCCGATTCCCGTTCCGTCATCGACATTCTTCGTGCTGAAAAAAGGTTCGAATATCTTGGGGATGTCTCCTGCCGGGATTCCGCAGCCGCCGTCCCGAATGGTTACGACAACCTGCGTGCCCCTGGCATTATCGTAACCGCATCCCACCTTGATAACGCCATGACACTGAATAGCCTGTGCGCTGTTAATCAGCATATTCATAAAGGCCTGTTGCAGCAGGACAGGGTCTCCGCTGATGTGAGACACATCCTGATAATGGCGTTCTACCCTCACTTTTTTGAAATCCGGATGCTTCATGAGCATTTCAATGCCGGCATCGAGGACATTTCGGACATCGATTTCCGTGTGGGTCACGCCCTCCTGTCTCCGGGAAAACCTGAGCAGCCGCGAGATGACTTCCTTGCAACTCTCGCCCGCTTCTCTGATCATTTTTATGTAAGCATATCTCTCATCGTCGACATCAATCATTTGCATCAGAATGTCCGCAATATTAATGACGCCGACCAGCGGATTATTGATCTGGTGGGCAAGGCCGTTAACGAGCTCTCCGATGAAATTCATCTTCTGAGACTGGATGAGATTCTGTCTGAGTTTGCTGCGCTCCTCAATATCCACCGCAAGAAAAAGTGTTGCAATATCCTTGCCCGTTTTTTCGTCTTTGACCTTGTTGGTATAAAGCTCGATGGGAAAAGTGGACTTGTCCGAACGGTAGATATGAGCCGTCCCGTACCACAGATCGCCGGAGGAAACCGCCAGATCAAGCTTCAGAAGCTCTTCCTTCGGGAAAAATCTGTCCACCGGGGAATTGTAGACCTCGCTCGCCTGAAACCCCAGCAGACGTTCGGCGGTTTTGTTAAAACTGACAACCCGCCGTTTGTTGTCCACCGAAATTACCATATTGGGTGAAGAATCAAGCAACTGAGCCATGTAGTTCTGAGACATCCGCAGATCTTCCCCGGCCTTTTCCGCTTTCCGCTTTTCGCGGTATAATTCGTCTTCTATCTCAACGAAGACTGTAACCCGTTCATGTTCCTTCAACCGGGTCGCGATAAACTTGATAATCATGTCCTTCTTATAAAATTGCGGATAATAATGATCGACAATCAGGGTTTCGCTGGAAACAGTACTGTTGACGACCCGGTCAAATAAATTCGTTATTTCGGAATATTCGAAGGCCTTCTGATAGACTTCTCGTATATCGCGGCCGATCAGTTGACGGCGCTTCTGGCGTGAATTCTGCTCCTGCTTTTTATTGACATCGACAATGATCCCCTTCTCATCACAGAGAATCAGACCGATGGGCGCCTCTTCTATAATGGACTCCAGGAATTCATTTCGTTTCTTCAACTCGGCAAATTTGCTCACGGAGGCTTTTTCAGGCAACGAGCCATCTTCAGATTGAAACAGAAAGGTGATATGTTTCTCCGCGGGGAACACACGGACGGAACAGGTCCCCGTCTCCAGCGTTACACCTTCCGCGACGCCTCCTTCCTTGAGAATTTGCGCGGTGAGAACAGTTCGGAGGGCAGGAATACAGTCAAAGAGGTTCATTTTCTTCTTCGACATGCTCCCGTTTATGAAACAGCGGCATCCGGGGGTTGCATCAATAATGCGAAGATCGCTTTTCGTGATAATGAGTTCATGCTGCATGCTGTCATCCGATCACATGCGCACGAAATGTGACACAATTGAAAACGTCATTGTATAACACACTTGATGGCTGAAACTTGATATATTTTACTTTTATGGCACAGGACTATAGGAAAATTGTAACTTTATGTCAACGTAAAATTCAAGGCATCTCACGCCCGTTTCGAAATGTTGTGTTAACACCAGACCGGGTGAAACCGAAAATCTTCAGAAGAGCATCTTTTGGACTTCATCGCTTCTGATTCGTAAAATGCGATCTAATCATAAATCGTCCATTGTTCAAACGGACGGTCCGCGTCATATTCCGAAAGAGGGGCTATTTCGCGGATAAAACGGGAAGGCGCAAGATTTAAAACACCGGATGAATGCGTATAGTCAAGCGCGGGATAACACAAATAAAGCTGATCTTTGGCCCGGGTCACCGCCACATAAAAGAGTCTTCTTTCCTCCTCCTCACCGCCCTCTTCTTTCAGCGCCCGCTGCAGCGGAATCATGCCGTCCGCGCACCAGATCAAGAACACATAAGACCATTCCAGCCCCTTGGCCTGATGAATGGTGCTTAAAGCAACCTTGTCTTCATCGCCCTCTTCACCGAGATTTTCTTCTTTGGCCATATTGGTCAGAAGCGCCAGTTCATTCAAAAAATCTTCCATCTGCAAAAACTGCCCGGAAAAATTGCCGAGTTGAATCAAATCTTCTTCCCTCGATGACGCGTCGGAATAATTATCCTGCAAATAAACACGGTAACCGCCCCGGTTTAACAAAACCTCTATTATCTTTTCCGGAATGCGTTCATTGTCCGGAAGATCGAGAAGCTGCCGGATCGTTTTCCGGCACTCTTCCAAACCGGGCCTTGCCGATTTGGACATGATCCTGGTGAATTCATCGTTTAAAAGAGCATGCAGAGGATTGTCTTCCTTTTTCAGATATTGCCAGATTTTATTGAACGTGGCCTTGCCCACTTTGGGATACATGACCAGCAGACGCCGCCAGGCCAGCTCATCTCGTGGATTGACCAGAACTCTCATATAGGACGTCACATCCTTGATATGCGCCTGTTCGAAAAAACGGATGCCGGAACGCATATCAAAAGGAATATCGCGCCGGACGAATTCCATCTGCATTTCCATCGAATGATAATGCGCCCGGTAAAGAACGGCGATTTCTTTGAGCGGCACGCCTGACCGGATTAACTCCATCACTCTTTGCGTCACAAAATCAGCCTGTTTCACTACATTTTTTGCGGAAACCATCACCGGCCTCATCCCGTTGTCGCGCACCGCTTTTAATTCTTTCGGGAATTGTTTTTCGTTATTATTGATGCTCAGATTGGCCAGGTGCAGTATTTCCGGCGTGCTGCGGTAGTTCGTTTCCAGTTTAAATATCTTGCAATCGGGATATCGATCGGGGAAATTAATGATATTGTTAAAATTAGCGCCTCGAAACGAGTAAATGCTTTGCGAATCGTCTCCGACCACCATCAGATTTTTGTGCGTGGAGGCCAGCAGATCAACCAGATCAGCCTGAATGAGGTTGGTGTCCTGATATTCATCCACTAAAACATATTCAAACCGGCCGGACAGGTTTTTCAAAACATCAGAATTTTCCTGAAGGAGCATTCGGCAATTCCCTAATAAATCGTCAAAATCCATGACGGCCAGTTCCCTCTTCTTTTGTTCATAAAGCGATGCGACCTGCATAATTTCATCGATCAGATGGAGAAAAAACGGGTATCGCGACACCAGAATATCTTCCACGGCACTCTGCGTGTTGACGGACAGGCTGATGATTTCACCGACAATATTGCTTTTGGGGAATTTACTTAATTTCGGATCTATTTTTAACTCGGCCATACAGGTGGAAATAATCTGACGAGAATCTTCACTGTCCACTATCGAGAAATTGGTTTTATAGCCGAGATAATGAGCATGTTTTCTTAAAATCAGATGAGCGACATGATGAAATGTACCGCCCATGATTCTCTTCGTATCGGCATGAATCAGACCCTCCACGCGGTTGAGCATGGCGTGCGCGGCTTTATTGGTGAAAGTGGCCAGTAAAATGTTTTCCTGCGCAACACCGGTCTCCAGAAGACGGGCCACACGATAGGTCAGGGTTCGCGTTTTTCCGCTGCCCGCTCCGGCAAGCACCAGAAGCGGCCCCCCTTTTTCCATGACGACCCGAAATTGCTCTCCGTTCAGCTCTTTTTCATAATCAATCATCAACGCGTCTTTATAGTAAAAGGTTCAGATATTCAAGTGAATAACAATCAATGTCTATCTTCTTATAAAGTCAACTGGGTAAAAGCGCTATTTTCTTTGTAATATGCGCATTGTCACCTGCTTCCCTCACCAATGACTTGAAGCAACAATCATTAAATTTGTCTTGATTTTACTTTCTGCATACGCTAAACACTCAAATTCAATTTAGATTGTCTTTTTTTAGTATGGAAAGGAGTTCTCATGGCAAAATACGAAACCAAATCAATCAGAAATTTAGCGGTCGTCGGACACGGTGGAACCGGGAAAACATCTCTTTGTGAATCGCTATTGTTTGTTTCTGGAAAAAGCGAACGATTAGGAAGAGTGGATGATGCGACCTCCTGTATGGATTTTGAACCCGAAGAACAGAAACGTCGGGGCTCAATCAGTTCGGCGGCAAATTTTGTTGAATGGGAAAAACATAAGATTAATTTTATTGATACACCGGGCGACTCCAACTTCACTTATGATATTAAATGTTCAATGAGCGTTGTCGAAAACGCTGTTGTGGTGATTGACGCTGTCGGCGGCGTTGAATTTCAGACACAAAAAGTCTGGGAACTGGCCGATGAGTTCAAGCTGCCCCGCATTATTTTCATCAACAGACTGGATCGTGAACGCGCCAACTTCAATACGGCGCTGGACAGTATTAAAACCAAATTCAAAAAGAAAGCTACGCCGGTCTGCCTGCCGATAGGTTCTGAAGACAAATTAAACGGCCTTGTTGATTTGATAAACATGAAAGCTTACATGTTCAGCGACAATAAAGGCGTCGGCAAAGCTGTCGATATCCCCGCGGAACTGAAAGACGATGCAAAAATGATGCGCGACTCCATGGTGGAAGACATTGCCGAAGCGGATGATGATCTGATGAATAAGTATCTTGAAGCCGGCGAACTTTCCGATGAAGAATTAAAAGCCGGGTTGAAAAAAGGCGTTTCTTCCGGCAATCTTATTCCGGTTCTTTGCGGCTCTGCCATGAAAGGCATCGGTGTTTCTTTACTGCTTGATCTGGCTGTTGACGCTTTCGCTTCCCCTGTTGATCGCGGTCCTGTAAAAGGCACGAAACCTAAAACGGACGATGTCGAAGAACGGCAGCCGTCGGAAGACGCTCCTTTCTCGGCAATAGTTTTCAAAACGATCGCTGACCCTTACGCAGGAAGATTAACCTTGTTCCGCGTTTATTCCGGCACGCTGAATTCAGATACGCCGGTTTACAACTCGTCGAGAAAGATAACGGAGAAATTCGGCCATGTTTTCTTTCTGGAAGGTAAAAATCAAAAGCAGGCGGACGTCCTGATCCCGGGCGATATTGCCGGTGTGGCAAAATTAAAGGAAACAACGACGGGAGATACGCTGTGTAACGAAAAGGCTCCCATTGTTTTTGAAAAAATAGCCGTTCCGCCACCCATCATGTCCTTCGCGATTGAACCGAAATCGCGCGGTGATGAAGACAAGATTGCCTCGTCCATTCACCGTTTGACGGAAGAAGATCCGACCATCCAGTTTACCCGGAACGTTGAAACCAAGGAAATGATTCTCTCCGGCATGGGTCAGGTGCATATTGAAGTCACCATCGAAAAGATGAAGCGTAAATTCGGCGTTGAAGTCAATCTGAACACGCCTAAGATTCCCTATAAAGAAACGATTAAGGGAAAAACCAACGTACAGGGAAAATACAAGAAGCAATCCGGCGGACGCGGACAGTTCGGCGATTGCTGGATCGATATCGAACCCCTGCCCCGC
>JAGVUJ010000189.1 GCA_019136325.1 Deltaproteobacteria bacterium | reverse complement strand
GCGCTGGGAATCGCCATGATCGCGAAAACAGCCGTCGCCAGTCTGGGGCTTTCCGCCATTATTTCCATCGGCAACAAGTGTGATGTCGATGAAGCTGATCTGCTGGACTATCTGATCCAACACGACGATACAAAAGTCATCTTTATTTATATCGAGGGAGTCAAAAAAGGGGAACGGCTGATTGAAGCCCTCAAGACGGCCACCGGGAAGAAGCCGGTGATTGTGATCAAATCCGGAAAATCGAAAAGAGGCGCGCAGGCCGCCGCTTCGCACACGGGCTCGCTGGCGGGTTCGGATGAAATATTCGACGCCATTATGAAACAGTGCGGCGTGCTCCGGGCGGAATGCCTTGAAGACGCTTTCAACTGGTGCAAGTTCATGATTTCCAGTTCCGCGCCCCGAACCCGCAACAGCGTCATCGTGACGAACGGGGGCGGTGTCGGGGTGATGGCAACTGACGCGTGCGAAAAATACGGCGTCGCGCTGTATGATGATCAGGCCGCGCTCAAGGGGCTTTACGAGGCCGTCACGCCGTCGTTCGGATCAACGAAAAATCCCATTGATCTCACCGGCACCGCCGGCGGGGTTGAATACACACGCGCGCTCACTGTAACCGCCGAGTCTGAAGACATCGGTTCGACGATCGGGCTGTACTGCGAAACGGCGATTTTCGATTCCGGAAATCTGACGCAAATGATCAAAGAGACCTATGCCAGTCATCGAAAAAACGGCAAATCCATCAGTTACGCCCTGATCGGCGGCAAACAGGTGGAAAGCGCGATCACCGCCTTGATCGCGGAAAGCATTCCCGTATTCAACGATGTGGAACAGGCCGTCTCCTGCCTGGGGGCGTTCTACCGGTATTACAAGCATCGTGACGAGGTTTCCCGCAAAATTGACGAGTACAATATCGATACCGCCGCGATCAATGCCGTTATCGACGGAGCCGTCAGGAACGGAAGAACCTTTCTGCTGGCCAATGAAGGCGCGGCGGTTATGCGCGCCGCCGGCATTACGATGCCGCAAAGCAAAATAGCGCGCAACATTAAAGAAGCGGTGACGTTCGCCGGAGAAATCGGCTATCCGGTCGTGATGAAGGTTGTCTCCAGGGATATTCTGCATAAGAGCGACGCGGGCGGCGTCCTGCTTGATCTGGATGACGAAAAGGAAGTGGTCGTCGGTTATGAAGCGATAATGCATCACTGCCGGGTTTACAAACCCAACGCCGTTATTGAGGGCATCGAAGTCGCGGAAATGGTCAAGAAAGGCATTGAGCTGATTATCGGCGCGAGAAGAGATCCTTCCTTCGGACCGGTCATCATGTGCGGGCTCGGCGGCATTTACGTGGAAATTATGAAGGATATATCGTTTCGGGCGGTTCCCGTTAATCGCGACATCGCCCTTTCCATGCTGGAGGAAATCAGATCCTATCCACTGCTTCTCGGAGCCCGGGGAGAAGAAAAAAAGGATATCGAGTCCGTCATCGATACGATTATTAAAATCAGTACGATTATCAGGACGTGCGAACGAATCACCGATATAGAAGTCAACCCCATCGAGGTCTATGAAGCCAAAAACGGCATCAAGGCCGTGGACGCGCGGATTTTGATAAGCAAAACGAAGGAGGATACGCAATGAAAAAGATCGTTGTTTCTTCAATGAGAAGCAATTCCGGAAAAACAAGCATCATCGCCGGAATCATCTCGCTGATGAAAGATAAAAAATTCGCTTACGCCAAACCTCTGGGTGACAGGCTGATTTATCGCAAAAAGAGAAGCTGGGATTACGATGCGAGCCTGATGGTCAATCTTCTCGGACGTCAGGGAGAGCTGGAAAGCCACTACGAAAAAATAACGCTCGGCTTCGACCGTTCCCGCCTGAAATATATGTACGATGAGGAAGGCATGGAAAGAGCCCTTGCCGAAATCGTGACGGATATCGGAGGGAAGAATGACGTGCTCTTTATCGAAAGCGGGAAAGATCTGACCTCCGGCGCCTATCTCAATCTGGACGCGGTCTCCATGACCAAATCCATTGACGGCAAACTGCTGATTGTGGTGAGCGGCGACGACGATTGTGTGCTCGACGATCTGAAATTCATCGAAAAATATGTCAAGCTGGAAGGCGTCGATTTCGGCGGCGTCATCATCAACAAGATAAGCGACCTTGAAGAGTTTGAAAATGCGTGCACGCCGCTCATCAGCAAAATGGGCATCGCGGTTGTCGGCGTGATTCCTTACCAGGCTCAATTAACGTACTTTCCGCTTGATTTTCTCGCCGATAAACTTCTGGCCAGAGTTCTCGCGGGCGAGGACCGTCTGAAAAATATCGCGAGAACGATCATCATCGGAACCCCCGCGACGCTCGTCACAGACAAGCAGCAGATTCCCGCCCGGCCGGAGCTCAGCGGAGAAGGTCAACTCTTGATCACCGGCGGCGACCGAAGCGATCAGATCCTTGCCGCGCTGGAAAGAGATACCGCGGGCATCATCCTGACGGACGATATCGTTCCTCATCAAAACATCATTTCCAGAGCCAATGAACGGGGCATTCCTGTTCTGCTTGTGGGAACAGACACGCTCAAGACCGCCGGAATGATTGAAAATATGGAACCCCTGCTCCGGATACAGGACACCGGCAAGATTAGTCTTTTGTCGCAATTGATTGAAAAGCATACGAACATGGCGGAGTTTCTGAAATAACGGGGATGTCCTCCGGGGGATAGTTTATAGTTTATAGTTGATGGTTGATGGTTAAAGAAAAACGGTTTTAAGTATTTCCACACGGCACTATGTGCCTGGGATAATTCGACTTACGCTTTAATGAGCCTTGATTTTTCGAAACGCAGTGATCGAAAAATCTTAGAGCGAATTATCCCACCACCTTTAGGTGGCAGGGACGAACTTCGCTTCACTCGTTCTCAACTGGTCTCACTAGATGGTTGATGGTGAGAAGAGGGTCAAGGTTCAACGGTTGCGGACTGTGTCACTTCGAACGTATGTGAGAAGTCTTAGTGAGACCCGCTAAGAGCGAACGAAGTGAAGCTCGAAGCGTTGGTCGAACTATCCCCGTAGCGCAGCGGATGGGGATAACGCAGCGTAGACCGAAGCGTTGGCGGAATTATCCCCGTAGCGAAGCGAATGGGGATAAAGAAAAAGATTTCTCGTCTCTATCGTTCCTCGAAATGACATTAACAAGGGTGTCGCTTCGAACGTATGTGAGAAGTCTTATTTTTCTTCACTATTCACTATTCACCTTTCACGTTTTTGTGCGAAGCCGATGGATACAAAAGAACACGATTTCTCTTCGTTCGTTCTTAGCAAATCTCACTAGAAGGCTGGTTGACAGGGACAGCGGTTTAACTTATAATACTCTAAAATCATCGGGATACCGTCGTTTTTCTAAAAGTTAAACCAGGACCACAGACTGCCATGGAACCTGAAATTTTTGAAGAATATCTCGCCGGCTTCAAGAAAGCCTACCCGAAGAAATTCGTTTCGGAAGATGAGATTTTCAGTCATATCCGCCGCGGCGATCATATTTTTGTCGCTTCCGGCTGCGGCGAGCCTCAATATCTTGTCAAGGCGATGATTCGTTATGTGGAATCCCACCCGAAAGCTTTTTTTGACGCCGAAATTATTCACGTCTATTCTTTGGGACTTGCCCCTTACACCGGCGTAAAATATAAAGCGAACTTCCGGCACAATTCCTTTTTCATCGGAAACAGTACCCGGGATTCCATAAACGCGGGAATGGCCGACTATACGCCCATTTCCCTTTCACAGGTTCCTTCCTTGCTGGCCAGCGGCGTTGTACAGATTGATGTGGCGCTGATACAAACCTCCATGCCGGATGAACATCATTACTTAAGCCTCGGCGTCAGTGTGGACGTGGTCAAAGCCGCAACGGAAAAGGCAAAAATTGTTATTGCTCAAATTAATCCCAACATGCCCCGTATCCACGGCGATGGATTCATTCACATTAGAGACATTGATTTTATTATTCCTTACGATGAACCGCTTCTGGAAGTGACCGGCCCAAAGACCAACGAAGCCATTATAACCATCGGGAAAAACGTTGCCCGTCTGGTGCAGGACGGCGATACCATTCAGGTCGGCTGGGGCAGCCTGCCCAACGCCGTCATGTTCTGTTTATCCAACAAAAAACATCTGGGCGTGCACACGGAACTTTTGAGCGACGGTCTGGTGGATTTAATTAAAGCCGGTGTGATCGATAATTCCCAAAAAACAATTGATCACGGGAAAACGGTCGCTTCGTTCTGTATGGGTAATAAATCCACTTACGCTTTTTTGGACAATAATCCGTCCATTGCGTTGCGGACGCTCGACTACACCAATAATCCGATCATGATGTCCAGAATAGACAACATGGTGGCCATCAACAGCGCATTGGAAATAGACTTAAGCGGACAGGCTACGTCGGAATCGATCGGAGGTGTCTTTTACAGCGGCATCGGCGGGCATCAGGATTTTATGCGGGGGGCATTGTTTTCCAGAAACGGCAAATCCATTCTGGCGCTTAAATCAACGTCCAAGAACGACTCGGTTTCGCGTATTGTGCCGGCGCTCAAGGAACAGGCCGGGGTCACGCTCAACCGCGGCGACGTCCGTTACGTGGTTACGGAATACGGCATCGCTTATCTGCACGGCAAAAATATCCGGGAACGCGCAATGTCGCTGATTGCCATCGCGCATCCGAAATTCCGTCCCTGGTTGATTGAGGAAGCGAAAAAACGCGGTCTGATTTTCAAGGATCAGGCGTTTATTCCCGGCAAGCGCGGCGAATATCCCGTGGATCTGGAAACGTATCTCACAACCAAGACAGGCCAGCAGATATTCATCCGGCCGGTTAAAATCAGCGATGAGCCGCTTTTGAAAGATTTCTTTTATTCCCTTTCCGACAAGAGTATCGAAAGGCGGTTTATCTCGTCGCGTAAAGACATGCCGCATGAAAGACTTCAGAATTTCGTCGTCATCGATTATACGAAAGAAGTGGTTCTGGTGGCCATCAAGGGTGGAGAATCCAATCAGTACGTCGCAGCCGTCGGGCAATACGGAATCGACGAAAACACGCACACGGCCGAAGTTGCCTTTGCCGTCCGCGACGACCAGCAAAACGGCGGCATCGGATTCGAGTTGTTGAAATATCTGACCTATCTTGCCAAGAGACAGGGTTTGCTCGGCTTCACGGCGGAAGTCCTCGTCGAAAACAAGCCGATGCTGCATGTCTTTGAAAAAGGCGGATTTGACATCAAGAAAAAAATTGACAGCGGAGTTTACGAATTAACGCTGAAGTTCAAAACATAATTCATCAAAGGAGCGTTTCAATTGATTAACCCCCATGTATTCAGAGAATATGACGTTAGAGGAGTTGTAAACAGGGACCTGAATGAGAATTTCGTTTTCAATCTCGGCCGGGCCATCGGAACCTACGCGTTGCGGAAAAGAGTCCGGAACATGACCATCGGGCGCGACTGCCGGTTGAGTTCCGATGCGTATCATAATTTTTTAATCCAAGGGCTCAACGCCGCGGGAATCAATACCATCGACATCGGGCTTTGCGCCACCCCCATGCTTTATTTTTCCATCCGTCACCTGCGTGTCGGCGGTGGCGTCATGATCACGGGAAGTCATAATCCGCCGGAATTCAACGGCTTCAAAATCTGCGTCGGCCACAGCACGATCTTCGGAGCGCAGATCCAGGAACTTCGCAAGATTATGGAAAGCGGCCGGTATGCCGGGGGTCGATCGCGCAACACCCAAAAGGATATTTCCGGCATTTACGAAAATTATCTTTTCAAGAGAATCAAAATTAAAAGAAAAATCAAGGTGGTGGTGGACGGCGGCAACGGCGTCGGCGGGCATTTCGCCCTTCCCCTTTTAAAACGTTACGGCTGCGACATCATTCCCATCAACTGCGAACCGGACGGCAATTTTCCCAATCATTTCCCCGACCCCACGGTGGAGGAAAACCTGACCGAACTGATCAAACTGGTGCGGAAGAATAAAGCGGACCTGGGCATCGCGTTTGACGGCGACGCCGACCGGCTGGGTGTCATCAGCGACAAGGGCGACATCATCTGGGGCGACAAGCTGCTGATGCTCTTCGCCCGTCAGATTTTGAAAAAAAATCCACATGCACCGGTGATCGGCGAGGTGAAATGCTCGCAGGTTCTGTTCGATGACATTGAAAACCATTCCGGGAAAGCCATCATGTGGAAAGCGGGGCATTCGCTGATCAAGGCGAAAATGAAAGAGGAAAAGGCGCTGCTGGGCGGAGAAATGAGCGGCCATTTCTTTTTTGCCGACCGCTATTTTGGTTATGACGACGCCATTTACGCGGCGTTGAGACTACTGGAAATTATTTCCCAAACGGGTAAAAAGCTGAGCGAGCTGTTCGCCGACGTGCCGAAAACTTTTGCGACGCCGGAAATCAGAGTCGATTGCACGGACAGCAGAAAAAAACGAATTGTCGAGAAAATCAAAAAACATTTTCAGGGCACTCCCGGCATCGTGGAAATCGACGGCATCCGCATCCCCTTCGAAGGCGGCTGGGCGCTGGTGCGCTCCTCCAACACGCAGCCGGTCATTGTCCTGCGTTTTGAAGCAACCTCGGCCAGGCAGTTGCAGTCGATTCGCAAAGAAGTGGAATCTCTGCTCAGGGTCTGATGAGGCGAGGCGGGGTTGTTCATTTTCCATGGTTATCGGGGAACGGACGGCGGGACTGCATCCGATTCGCGGATGCGTCGGACCAGCAGACGGCAGCAATTGCGGATGTTCTGCGGAGAATAAACGGCCAGCTCGTCCGTGTAATAAAAGGTAAAAAGCTCTTCCGCGATATCTTCATCAGTGCCGTCGCTTTGAATGATGTGATTCCGGACGTCGACGGCCGCCTGCCTGGCCCGCCGGAATATTTCGTCGATGGCTTCGATCGTTTCAAAAAAACCGTTGTGCGCCAGTCCCACCTTCTGCGGATGGTATTTTTCCAGACGATCAATCGTCGCCATGTAATCGTGAAAACCGGTGAAGAATGTCGGGAAGAAACCGCGTCCCGGATAATGGTTCCCCAGACTGTCGGAAAGCAGAAGCGTGTTTGTGTCCCTGATTTGCACGAGGATATTCCCCGGAGAATGCCCCAGCGCTTCCCGAAAAACGAGTGTTAAACCGCCCAGGTCCACTTCCTCTTCGTCGCTGGCGATCCTGCATCCGAAAAGCGACGGCGGCGAGACAATCATGTCCGTGCGGCTTTTTATGCCCCGCACCGCCAATTCATCCCGCAC
>JAGVUJ010000002.1 GCA_019136325.1 Deltaproteobacteria bacterium | reverse complement strand
GAGACTTCGGGCATGGCGGGTTTAAACTTGTATTCGCAGGAAGCGATCGAAGCTATCTGGGAAACCAGCTCCCGGATGCCGCTGTTGCGTTTGGCCACCATGGGAATAACCGGAATTCCCAGCGCATCTTCCAATGCGCGGGTGTTGATTTCGATGTTTTGATCGGAAGCGACATCGAGCATATTCAGCGCCACAATGACCGGCCGATTGAGCAACAGCAATTCGGCCAAAAGATAAAGACCCCGTTCCAGAGCTGTTGCATTTAACACCAGCACAACCAGTCCGGGCTTCTCTTTAATAATGAAATCACGGGTAATCCTTTCTTCTTCAGAGAACGCGGTCAGACTGTATGTTCCGGGCAAATCAACGATTTTGATTAAAACACTGTCGGCGCGATGGGTGCCCTCTTTTTTCTCCACCGTTTTTCCCGGCCAGTTGCCGACGTGCTGGGACAAACCGGTCAAAATATTGAAGACGGTTGATTTGCCGACATTGGGTTGACCGACAAGAGCTACCGGGATTTCTTTTTCGACAGGCGGCAGGCAAACTTCAGCCTCCGGAGCAATTCTGGAAACCGTGATCTTTGACGCTTCGCCTCTTCCCAGCGCGATGCGGGTATTGGCAACCTGAATCACAACCAGACCGCCGCTGATCTGTGCGATACGGAATCTGGCGTTGGCGACGATCCCCATACCGGCAAAGCGGCTGGTAATGGCCGAACCGCCTTCAATGGAATGAATCACGCCCTGATCGCCTTCCTGCAGTAATGTTATATTAACCAAATCGCTCATCGACGTACTCTTCCCAAATTATTTGATACCGACACGGTATTTTTTCAGCAGAAACTCCGGACCGTAGGAACTTTTTGTCCGGCGTAAATTCTTATTGCCCATGTCCTCTTCCAGATTAAGATACTTATACTCAGGCTTGAGTCTGTTGGCCGTATTATTAAACATATATTCGTAAATGCCGTGGTACTTTTTCGATGCTTTGGCAAAATGCAGACAAAACGTATCATCCGTCAGCGCTTCGCCGATGATAAAACCGGCCGGTTGGCCCGCAATGTAATATATTATTCCCCAGAGCGCAAGACCGGAAAACTTTTGCAGGGCTTCACTGCATTGTTCAAAGTCCGTTTTATCGGAGGACATGCGGGAATCGTCCTGCCATTCCTGCAGGACAGCCATCGCGTCGCTGACATTATTATCGGATACGGGCACTCCCTCGGGTATGTAGGATGCAAGGAATTGTTTTAAATGATTGCGGTGGCGCAAGTATTGTTTTCCCTTAAAACCGGCCATGTTTTCAGTAAGGTACAGATAATCGGATTCGCTTTCGTCGAAACTGACGCTAAATTTGTCATTCGGGAAATAAACAAGCCACGCTTCAGGGATGGGGAAGAAAAAATCTTTTTCTCCCAGAATTTCTCCGAATGTTTTGAAGTCACACCCGCGCGGATCGTTCAACGGCATCACATAGTTTTGCTTTTGTTTATTCCGGCCGGAAACAAACAGGCCGCATTCCCTGGTCACAAATTCGTAATGGCTGATGTTGCGAAAAAGATAAACATTGGCAAAGGTATAATCGGAAATCTGCAGATGCATTTGTCTGAAACGCTCCGTCAGACCATCACGGTGTTTCAAATCAATGGTTTCAATGTGCTCCATGTCAATACGTCATCATTCCTTTCTTCAGTCCGCTCACAGTACAAATTTTTCATGGTTATCTTTAAGCCAGCGGCGCTGCACCTTGTACGAAGGCATAACGTCTTCCACGTTTTGCCAGAATCTCGACGAATGATTCTTCTCCCGGATATGCATCAATTCATGTACGATTACGTAATCAATGATATCCGGCGGCGCCATGATCAGGCGATAACTGAAAGCCATGCGGTTATCTTCCGAGCAGGACCCCCACCGGCTCTCGGCGCAGGTTATCCGGACCCCTTTATAGGGCAACGTAAGCATTCTGCTGAAAAAATCAACGCGATGACGAATCAATGCGTCCGCTTTCTTCTTATACCATGAAATAAAATAATGTTTTCGTAACGCTTTATCCCGGCGGCAGTTGAGATAAAAACGATCGTTCCGGAAAACAATTCCCGCATTTTCAAAAGGCTCAAAGAACGCTTCCAGCGGATAGAACTGGCCGAGATAAAGAAATTGCTCGCCGGTTTCAAAGTCTTTATCTTTGCGTTGAGCGATCTCCTTCTTTTGCCTCGCCACCGTTTTATCAATCCAGCCTTGTTTTTCTCCCACAAAACGTCGGATTTCATCGGCGGGTGTAAAGTAGGGAGCGGATACAATGATTTTCGCGTCGGCACTCACCTGCAGCGAAATGGTTTTCTTCCTCTTTCTGCTTCGATTAACCGTATAGGTTGTGTTCATCAATCCGCATTGCTTTCCGTCAATATTATCGATAGACAATGCGTGTAAATATCATAATTTAAATTCTAAAGCGAGTATGGAAAACTTAAAAGAGAGCTTTTCTCCTTTCAAAATATATGTTAGTTAAACCGCAAATTTTTCAGGCGGTAAAAATGGGAAAAATCATCAAATGCCCCTGGGGCAGTTTTGAAGTTTTATCGGAAGCTACCGGTCATAAGGTCAAAAGAATTATTGTAGAACCGGGAGGATGCCTGAGTTTGCAGCTCCACCATTTCCGTTCCGAGCACTGGTTTGTCGTTGCCGGATCCGGAGAAGTGACGGTGGGCGATAAGGTCATATCGCTGAGCGCCGGCGAATCGGTGGACATTCCGCTGAAGGTCAAGCACCGCGTCCGGAACCATGCGGATGACCATCTGGTCATTATTGAAATTCAAACGGGAACGCGCTGTGATGACAGCGATATAGAACGTTTTGAAGATCTGTATGGAAGAATTTAACCGGCAACCCCTTACCGGTATTTTTTATCGTCATCCCTTCGAAAAACATGCCCCGGTCAATCACCGTCTAAACAGAGCCGCGCTTCTCGCGTACCGTCTTTTGGTACCCCTGATCAAAGGCATGGAGAAAAGAATCGCCGTAGCGTTTTATTTTCTTGCGCAATTTTTCAACGTGCTTTTTATGTTTGGAAAATCTTCTTTCCGAAACCGATCGGATCTCATCCAGATCACAGAGAATAAACTCCCAATGCGTCGTCTTCTGGATCGCGATCAGATTGCGGTACAATTCTTTGAAAAGAATTTCTTTGAATTGAAGTTCGGCGACATACGAACCGAGATTCACAGCCAGCAGATGCAACGCATCATTGTCCCGGCCGTCCGGCATGATGTTCTCAATCGTTCTGTTGCCGGCAGCCCCTTTGCTGACGGCAATGACTTCATCGGGAATCCAGCGGCCTTTTTTCATGACATAGAATAAGGGATAAACGGCTTCGATGTTTTTCTTCCGCAACTGGTAAAAGGCATTGAAATTTTTCCGGGCCAGACACCGGCGGATAACATTCCTGATGCGAATTTCCCGGGGCGCATCGTTCATGCGATAATGTTTCAGATAAACGTCGCAACCGTCATGCAGTAATTTTTCTCCCCGATAGGTATCCTTATAATCACTGACAAAGAAGAGGCGAAATTTTTTGTCTCTGTCCGGAGACAGAAAAGCTTTCATGATGGATTCGGCTTCTTCCGGAGAAATATAACGGCTGATGCTTCCCGCCCAGTTTTGATGCCGCCAGGATGACGACCATTGATTCACGCCTGGATACAAAGCGTTATCCGTCATAAACCAGGCAAGGCTCGAGGATATTTCCTTCCCTATGGATGATATGAAGTTATCCTTATGATTCATTACACCTGTCTTGGCCTGATCCATGAGAATCGTTTTTTTCATCGACCGTCTCTGCAATGGAAATATTGACCTTGGCTATTGCTGAAACTTAGCCGTGTGATTTTCCGATCAAGACCGTCATGTCCGACGGAATATACGTAACGTGACCTGGCCTGTCAAGATCATATTTGAGAATATTTCCCATGACACGTCAGGGAAACGCTTCCCGGAAACACCGGCCTTACCAGGCGTTACAATGTATAGATTTCAGCCTGACAGTGCGGCCGGAAATTTAAACGCCTGTAAAGCCTTTCTCCCATCGGGGTCGCTTGTAAAATGATATTTTTGCATCCCGATTCCCGCGCCGATTGCATCGCCGCCTGCGTGATTTTCAATCCGCATCCTTTATGCCGGAAAGCGGGCAGCGTCGACACGTAATATATGCCCGCCGTATTCTGATCAATAAAAAGCAGAGACGTGGCCGCGGGTTTACCGTCCATACAGGCAAGAAAAAGTTTTTGCGGCGATTGAGCCCCGGTTTCAAATGAGGATACAAAGGCTGCGTATTGCGTTCTGGCGCGAGGAGGCATCTCAAATCCATCGAAAGAAACATTTTGCCAGAGCATCAGGTCGTCCCGATTTTCAACGGAGAATATTTTGATGTTGTCCGCCGGATGGGATTCCCCCGGGGATTGATGCAAGTCCGCCGCCATGCCGGGAACGCCGGCAAAATATTTCAATCCGGCTGCCCGTAAAACACCGGTTGTTTCGAGGGATTGTCCCCGCGGATACACCCACCACCAGAAGGGCAGGCTTTTTTCTTTGTAATACTCTCTGATCTCCAGAACAGACGCTTGATTTTCCTTTTTTAAGGGTTCTTCGTTCCACGCCCAGTTAATATCGGAAACGGCCACACCGGTGCTCATGGCCCACACCGGTCCGGCTTTTTTTAAAGATGCATTCAGCCTCCCCCAGTAACGGCTGACGGCAAAAAAATTATTTTCAATATTCTCTATCGTGATCGGAAGCGGCTCCTTTTCTGATATCTTCAATGATGCTTCTCGGGGTCAGAATACAGACAAGAAATTTCTTCTGTCAATGGGAAAATATCCCGCCGCCCATGGAACCATTTGTCCCTGGAAAGTTCGCGTCGGGAACGCCGAGTTTTTTAATGCAGGATTTTATATTTTTTACAGATTTTTCACAGAAAAATATTGACATATCTATTTAATGTCCTTATAGTCCCGCTGCCGGAATACGAATCTTCATGCGCGATATTTTCAGAAAAGAATCTTCTTTCCAGTAAGGCGCATGGGCAATGATTTTTGTTTATTGCCGAACCATCATAATCATTTTTAAACGACTATCACAACAGGCGATCCTATGCAAAAGGTCAAGAAACAAGAACCGACTACGCTGGAACGGCTGAAGGATCTGATCAGTCGCAATCGTGAATTCGACATCATCGATCTTTTTTCCGATATGCATCCGGCGGATATCGCCGACCTCATCGATGAGCTTGAAGAAGAAGACCGATTGCATCTCTTTTCACTGCTGGACGTCGATAAAGCTTCCGACGTTATTCTGGAGCTGTCCGATAAATCACGTGAACAGTTGATTGAAGATCTTTCCAACGAAAAGCTCACCGACATTATCGAAGAAATGGAATCCGACGACAAGGCGGATATTATCGCCGAGTTGTCCGATGATCAGGCCAAAGCCGTTCTCGATTCCATTGAGCCGGAGGAATCGCAGGAAGTTCAGGAACTGCTCAAATATGCCGACGATACCGCCGGCGGCATCATGCAGTCGGAACTGGTTTCCGTGAAAAAAGATGCCACGATTAACGACGCCTTCCAGGCCGTTGCGGAGGCCAAAGATGAAATTGAAAACATTCACAACATTTTCGTCGTTGATGAAGACGATAAACTGATCGGTACGGTTCCGCTGCAAAGAATTATTACAACAAAACGGTTTACGCCGATCATGGACGTTATCGACGAGGATATTCCCAGCGTTCCCGCCAATATGGATCAGGAGGAGGTGGCCCGCCTTTTCAAGAAATACGACCTGGTTGCGATCGGCGTTGTGGATAAGCAGCAGCATCTGCTGGGACGAATCACCATCGATGACGTTGTCGACGCCATTCAGGAAGAAACATCCGAAGATATTTATCGTATCGCCGGTTTGGGTCAGGACGACACTATTTTTCACAAAACAACCGAATCGGTCAAAAAAAGGCTTCCCTGGCTTTTGCTCAATCTCATGACGGCCCTCACATCCGTTCTGGTCATTGGATTTTTCGAAGATACCATCAAGATGATGGTTGCCCTTGTTTTCTTCATGCCGGTTGTCGCCGGGCTCGGCGGCAATTCCGGAGGACAGACGCTGGCCCTGATCATCCGTGGTATGGCGCTGGGTGAAATCACTTTCGAAAACGCCAAACGCGCTCTGCTGAGGCAGATTGCCGTGGGTATTGCCAATGGCGTTGCCGTCGGCATTGTCATCGCCATCATTGCCTATTTCTGGAAAGGGATCCCCATCCTCGGTTTGATTCTGGGCATGGCGATGATTTTCAGTATTTTTGCCGGAACCATGGCCGGAGTTCTTATTCCTCTCGCCCTGAAAAAGCTTAACCTTGATCCGGCGCTGGGCTCCAATATTCTATTGACCGCATTTACGGATGCTTTTGGCTTCTTTTCTTATCTGACCCTGGCAACTGTTTTTCTAAAGTTTTTTACCTGAAAGACGATTGAGCCACCTCACATTAATCCTTGTGTCGGATGATAAAATTCATTCAGCGGCAACCCTTTTGTTTTTTCGCTGATTTTTGAAGGGGGTCGGTATCCATGCTTTCAGGCAATGCCGGAATGCTTTGTCCAACTGGATATACTCCAATGAGGATCAGCATATTCATTGCCTTTCAGCGTCGCTTTCAGACCGCATTTAACGGCAAAGTAATGATGGAGGGCGAGGCATCCGGTTAATTCCGGATGAAAGACCGTCACCAGGATGGACTCATTTTCCGCCGCCGCTATGTAGCCGTCCATCCTCAAAAGCACCTGGACATCGGATTCGGCTGCAAGTATTTTAGGAGCGCGGATGAACGTCAGCGGAACAGGATCGGGAGAAACAACCGGAATCAGCGCCTCACCGGTAAAGCTGTCCAGTTGAGAGCCGAAACTGTTGCGCTCGATCGTAACGTTAATAAGATTAAGACAGGAATTTTCACCGACAACATTTTTAGCCAGCAAAATCGCTCCGGCGCAGGTCCCCCAGATTTTCATTCCCCGGCGGTGCGCCGCAAGCAAAACATCCTTCATGCCGAAAATAGTCAGCAACCGGGAAAGACAGGAACTTTCCCCGCCGGGAATAATCAGGCCCGCCAGGTCTTCAAAATCTTCCGTCTGCTTTACTCTTTTATAGGCGACACCCAACCGCTCCAGATGCTCCAGATGCTCATGGACACCGCCCTGTAAATCAAGCACACCGATAACAGAAGGTTTATCGCTCACTAAACGCAGTGACATAAAGATTT
>JAGVUJ010000078.1 GCA_019136325.1 Deltaproteobacteria bacterium | reverse complement strand
GCTGGTGATGATTAAAAGCTCCGGTTTTTTAGGACCAACGTAGCTGTTGAAAGGACTCTTTTCAAAAAGCTCCGCTGCTGTCTGTAATTTTTTCTGTTGCAGGCCGTGTTTAATGACCACCGGCGTGCTGACGACCGGCCCGCGCAGAGGATCCATGACCGATCCATCGGAAATAAAGCGGGCGGTGCGGAATTTGTCCGGCAGCCTGCCGCAGATGACATTGCCGCTGGCGTGCGACATGCGCGTGACCGAGCGCACCATGACGACATTTCTGATTTTCTCGGATAACTCAAAAGCCCACCGGGTCAGGTCCTTGGCTTCCTGAAAATTGGCGGGCTCCAACAGAGGAATTTCGAGCATGCGCGCGAAATACCTTGATTCCCCCTCGTTGACACTGGAAAGTGCGCCGGGGTCTTCACATTCGACCAGCACGATTCCGCCGCGCGTTCCCGAAGAGGACAGATGCAGAAGAAAATCGGAAGCAACGTTGACGCCGTTTTGCTTCATCACGCACATGGAACGTAATCCGGAAAACGATGCGGCGGCGGCCACTTCCAGCGCCACCTTTTCGTTGGTGGACCATTCCACATAAAGGTTTCTTTCACGAGCCACTTCAGACAGGCGTTCGATCACTTCCGAAGATGGCGTGCCGGGATAACCGGAAACGACGCTCACGCCCGCTTCCAGCGCGCCGCGCGCAATGGCTTCGTTGCCCATGAACAACACTTCTGTTTTTGCGGGTGATAATAATTTGCTCATAATTTTATATCCATATTTATGTCATTTCGATGCAAAGCGAGAAATCTTATCTTTGATTCATTGATTAAAGATTCCTCATCCCGACACATCGGGATTCGGAATGACAAAAGGCATCCCCTTAACTTCTATCTACCTTTCCTTTTCTTATCCTTGCCCCAAGCTCAGTCGAGTCTTTTGGAATCTACTGATTATTTTTTTATTGACAGCCAAGTCAAAAAGACTTGGCTGAGCAGAAGAATGACAGAAAATTTTTATTTACTTTTCTTTCTTCTTTTTCTTCTCAACTCCCAAATACTTTTTCACCGCCGGATCGCGGCTGTCCAAGTATAAAAGATTTTTTACCGAGCCGCTCTTCCGGATAATATTTTTCAATGCATTTTTCTTCTTATTGGCAGCCGCTTCCTTCAGCTCTTTTAAACTGTCGGCGGGCGCCTCCCGCAATTCCAGAACGCCCTTCTCCACGGCCAGATCCACCAGCTCTTTCCCTTTGGTCGTCCTGACGATCAACTGATTCCACTGGCGAACGTCTTCCCACGTTCCCGCAAAACGCGCCGAACCGACCGACACATCAGCGAATTCCGCCGTGCTGTCCATACAGTACCGGCAGGCTTCCCGGATACAGGTTTGCGCTTCGTCCATCGCAATCGAATGCAACCGATCTTTCGTCCGGATTTCCAGAATATTTCTGCCGGCGGGGATATCCATTTTGGTAATGGATGCCAGAGCGATGCCTTTATCCGTCAATAACTGTAAATATTTTTCTTCGGAAAACGTCCAGCCGCAGTACAAACCAATCACCAGCTTCAATTGATTGACTTTTTTTTCGTTTTCCGCAGTTTTGTTCAGTTTCATTTTGGCCAGAGCCAGAGCCTGACAGGGAGTCGCCACGATGCCAACGTTTCCGGCTTCTCGTGTGACCAGTTGATTGAAAGCAGCAACACCCGGCGATACGGTAAACTTGCTGCCGGCATTCTCCCTTAAAGATTTTTTATCTCTCACGGCAACGCCTTTTTGTAAAAAGTCCTGATCGCGCGCGGAAATAATTGCGGTATCAATCAATCCTTCAGCCAGCGCCAGTTCCATTAAGGTTGTAACAGTTGCGCCATGTTGAGCGGCCGCCCGTAAATCCGCATCAGTCGCACGGGAAAAATAGTAACCCTTTGCCGCACCGATTTCCGGCGTCAGATCTGCCGCTTCAAATAAAATATTTCTTAACGCTGCCAAATCGACAGGAGTTCTGGGACAAAAAGCGTAACAATGGCCGTCTTTCAAATCACAGTTGTGCAACTGCACCGTCCGGTCATGATAAATCACCTGATACGGACAGATGCCCACGCAGGCGCCGCAACCGGTGCACAAACCGTCGTCCAACACATATTTTTTAAGAAACTGCTGACTTTGCATTTTACGTTTCAAATCCGATTTCCTGTCTTTTGTTCCAACGTCCGGTTTTTATATCCTATCGTTATTTATGAGGCAAGCAAATGATATAAAAAAAATGGTGAAATGCAAATCACTTTAATAATTAAATATTCCTCGCAAACATTCCTGTTGATGCAATTTATAAAAAATATTTAATTGCTGTTGACATCCTTCTCTTCTTGTATTATGAAGCGCCAGAAAAAAATTTCCCACCATGAACCCCGTGGGTTAATTTTCGGGTGAAAAATACCTGAATCTTTGAAAACACGTTCCCCAGTAGCTCAGTCGGTAGAGCGGCTGGCTGTTAACCAGCATGTCCGTGGTTCGAGTCCGCGCTGGGGAGCCAGAACACAATCCTAGGTCATCCTAGGAAATCAAAAAACCCGTTAGAAATAGCGGGTTTTTTATTGCTTTTTGTCCAAAGACGTGTTATAAGACTTATCAAAATCAGATTGTTTTAGGTACCTATTATCAGCCATAAGGTACCCAAAAATATTGCGGGTACCCAAAAATGGAGGTCTTTTATGCCAAAGAGAATTATTCCATTGTCCGACATGAAGGTTCAAAAAGCAAAATCAAAAGATAAACCCGTCACACTATTTGATGGTGGCGGTTTATTCCTTATGGTGACACCTACTGGTGGAAAGCTATGGCGTTTTAAATATAGGTTTGACGGCAAGGAAAAGAAACTTGCTTTTGGTAGTTATCCCGAAATAAGCCTTCTTGACGCAAGGAAGCGACGCGATGAAGCAAGATCACAAATAGCACATGGCATTGACCCCGGCGCCGTGCGTAAAGCTCAAAAACAAGCAAAAATTGAAGAGACGGAGACCTTCGAGATCATTGCCAGAGAATGGCAGGAAAAATTCAAATCAAAATGGCAGGAAGAATATGCGGATAAAATTATGCGCAGAATGGAATTAAATGTCTTTCCTTTGATTGGCTTACGGCCAATCAAAAATATAAAAGCCCCTGAATTGTTGGCGGTCCTACGACGAGTGGAATCAAGAGACGCATTAGAACTTGCTCACCGCATCAGAAATCTGTGCGATCAAATATTCAGATATGCAGTTGCAACAGGACGTACAGAAAGAAACCCGGCAGCTGACTTAAAAGGTGCGTTGATACCAGTAAAAGAAAAACACAGGGCAGCTATTACCGACCCTAAAAGAGTTGGGGAACTGTTACGCGCCATTGACAGCTACCAGGGAACTTTTGTTGTGCAATGCGCATTAAAGTTTGCGCCTTTGGTGTTTGTAAGACCCGGTGAATTACGTCATGCTGAGTGGTCTGAAATTAATTTTGAAAACGCTGAATGGAACATTCCTGCCAGTAAAATGAAGATGAAAGAAGCTCATCTTGTGCCATTGTCACGACAAGCAATAGAGATACTTAGAAAACTTCATACACTAACCGGTACAGGACGATATGTGTTTCCATCAGAAAGATCTTCTCAACGTCCCATGAGTGAAAATGCCATTCTCGTGGCTTTGCGAATCATGGGTTATCCCAAGGAAGAAATGTCCGGTCATGGATTCAGGGCAATGGCACGAACAATTCTTGATGAGGTACTGCAGATCAGGCCGGATTTTATTGAACATCAACTCGCCCATGCAGTCAGAGATCCTAACGGACGCGCTTATAACCGAACCGCACACATAAATGAAAGACGAAAAATGATGCAGAAATGGGCAGATTATCTTGATGACATAAAGCAGGGCGCAAAGGTATTGCCTTTTAGAAAGATAACTAAATAATAATTTGTCCTGCCCTCCTTGTATAAGTTAGGATGGGACTTTCCATTCATCTGGAACAAGGGCAGGAGGTTTGGTCCATGGAACCCCGACAATAGAATCCTGAAACCATTGATCACGCAGATTGGCATGTTCAGTAACGATTATCTGGAAACCAGGGACTTCCTGAGTTGCAAAGCGAAACAGCATAGCAAAGAGCTTTCGAACCTTTTCAAGGTCAGCATCCCTTTCCGTTTCTTCAATAGAACCTGATGCAGCCTTATAGATTTGCTCTGAAGGAAAGTAAACTTGCGTGGGTTGGTCGAGGAACAAAAAGGAAGGTATCGGCTTTTTGTTGCTGGATGTGAAATAGTGAAGCGCCAGAATCGCGCCCAAGTGGTAAGCTAGATGGTTAGCACCACCTCCTGTTTTATTCATAGGGACCGGTCTCTCCGGCCTGTCAGCAATAACCGTCAAATTGGCAATATCGAGTCTAAATGGATATTCTGCGAACTCGGCCTCAAGTTCATTAACGTAGTGGCCTATTCGACTCGAGATGATGTTGATAATCGATGCAAGACGTTCTGCGCTATCGTCTGCACCGGAATCTTTTTCAAGTTGTGCTACCTGCGTCTGTAAATCATCCACTCTTGCTTTTAGGGCAACCATATCATCGTCGGGACGATAGTTTTCAAGAAAAAAACTTATGCGCCCAACTGTTTTTGCTGCAGCAGCATTTCGACTGCCCATTTCCGCAATCGCTGCGTTCGCTGCAATTGCCGCTGCAAGCGCCTCCTCCTTGCTTCTCAAGCATCGGTTCAGTTCTAATGTTTGATGTTCGAGTTTTTGTGTAAATTCCTCCAGGTGTGGACGGTCTCCCGCTACAGCTATCAGCTCCTGATCCAGCGATTGAAGCTCTCGGAGAAGCGCTACGGCGACAGGCGTATTAAGATCGATGTTTTGCGGAGCAAATGGCCATTGCCATTCTCCTGACTCCGGTTGCTTAGGCAGAGCATTTATAGATTCCAAACGACTTTTTTGCTCCTGCGCCTCTGTCGTGAAACCATCTTCCTTCTTGGCAAACAATCGCGTTGCACTCAGTGTCTCGTTTGTCGCAGCTCTCTCTTTTCGAATTGCTGCTATCTCGTCTTCCAACGCAGAAATACGCCGCGTGTCTTCATCCGGAATCGGAGAAGGTTTCCACTTGGTGATTTCCAACAGTTTTACCAATGCCTCGTTGGTTGTTTCGAGAGCTGCACCGCTAGCGAAAATTCCGACCTGTTGAGCCTCAGACAATAGTCGTAGCGCCCGGACGTCAAGCTGTTCTCTGAATTGTTGTGCCTCTGATAGTTGCTTCTGCGCAATTTTCAAATCACGCTTTGCGGCTCGTAGTTTGGAGTCGATTTCCAAGCGATCATCCGGTACAACACCAAGGAGCACCGGCAGGGTATCCTTGATGGCCTGTGGCATTTGCGGCTCATTCTGTCGGTAAAACAACTGTTCTTTGTTTGCGATGAGTCCCTGTTTTTGAAAAAGATAGTAGTAGGTATGTTTGATCGTGGACCGGTATGAATCCCGACTATGCCCCTGTGAGACCTGTGTCCGATTCGCGGGAATTCCGAGCAGTTCCGAAAGCATTGAGACCACGGTATCATCATCAGTGTTTTGTTGGAGTTCGTCGAAAGGGGGCGGCTCTATGGTGGCTCCCCTCCTAATCATGGCCCTTGAGCAACTAGCCGCATTTGTCGCCGGGGCTGGCTTTGCGACCAGGATCTGTTCGCCGGGAAACTGGTAAATGACTGCATACCAAGCAACTTTGTCACGGATAGGGCCCTCAGGAATGTTAAACGTACTCCGACCCATACAATACTCAACAATGTCCGATAGAGCCGATTTTCCGGTGGAAGAACGCCCGGTGACAATATTCAGCCCATTGACCTTAAAGGAAATGCGACGTATTTCGCCTGTATAGCTATAAAGGATAATTTCACGGATGTTCATGGTCGAATTCCTAGCATTGTATAGATTGTGATCCGATCATTGATCAGAGCCAACTTCCGTCCTAACGAACGGGCTACCATCTGACAGTCTTTGGTATCTTGTGATCCCGCGATGGACTTTCGGACCGTTTTATCCCTAATTGCAATGCAGCCAGATTTATCAACGACGATAGCTCCACAGGACATCAAGTAGGCAAAGGCTTCCATCGTATAGGGGAAGAGACCTCGCGTGCGCTGGGCCAAATCAACCCGGATTTCGGGATGATCCTGCAAAATCTTTGTGAAGTAGGATTGAGAAGCTTCTTTGATTTGCTCTCGTGTGCGCTTGTGGAGACACAAGGGAAGGATCAAAAGCGTCAACGAGAATGGCATAGGCTGATTTGTCGTTTCGCTGAAACCTTCCACGCCACGAGCTAGAACAAGCCCACAGAATGCGGGATTGAATAGATTTCGAATCTCGCGAGGCCGTTGGTTCCAAGGCTTCATGATTTCCTCCCATAAAGAATCTGCTCAACCCTTTCCTCGAATCGAGGATGCCAATGAACGCGGGGTGCCTCATTGTTTGCCAACATATGGTAACTGCCCATTGTGACGAAAGTAGCAGTCACCCCTGTTCGAATGCGCAAGTTGGGATTATCGGTAGTGGATAACTGGGTGAGCAGTTTTCTGCCCATCTCCTGAAGCAGTTCTTCGGGACTACTATCATTTAGTTCCTCAAAAATGATTTCCCGAAGTCTTGCCCATTCGTCTACGAGACGATCATCGTATAGTTCCAATTCACCAGAGAGTGTGACATTTTCTCGCAACCACGAACCCCTCTGCTCAAAGGCTCGATAATAGTCCAAAATCGCTCTCCTAATACGATCCGAGCGCAGTCCAATAACTCTGAGTTGCTTTACGAAGTAGCGCTCGTCAGAGTCAGGATTCACTCCTTCATCGGGTTCGGCATGTTCAAAATCAATAGGAAGGCTGTCCTCCCTAAACTGCTCCGCTATAGAACCGAGCTTTTCTGAAACTTCCCATCCATGAATGGGCTCATTCCTCTTTCCAGTAAGAAGATCGATACACGCATTATTCCACCAGCCTTCGAGACGTTCATAAACCGAGACGCGGAACTGAGTACGAACCGGTCTAAACCTTTCATTAATAATCAGGGTCGGAATGTCTTGGATTCGTTCCTGAGAATCAAAGATTGTGATCTTGCAGAAGAAGTCCAGCCATTTTTCGCGAGGAAGATGTTCGAGAAGATCTTTTGTTTTACAGATGGTTTTGGATTCGGATAGACCCAACATCTCAGACACCCGAGTGATCAAGTCTTCGGGTTTTACAGCATTCGGCAAAAATGTCGCCAAAAATGAATCAGCAGCTACTCGCCCTGTTGTATACAAAAAG
>JAGVUJ010000025.1 GCA_019136325.1 Deltaproteobacteria bacterium | reverse complement strand
AAGTTATGATGAGCAATATCAAAGGCTGTTGATGGAGATCGACGCCAGTTCTTCAACTGAGAAGAAATTTCTCGATTATCTGTATCAAAATGGATTGCGGCTGCCCGATGCTGCTCAGAAACTGACAAAAGAGATTTATTCACAGCCGGATTTCTTCTATGAACCGGACATTCATGTATTCTGTGACGGTACGCCGCATGATCAGCCGGAGATTAAACAGAAAGATGAACAAATTCGTCAGGCTATACGCAATAAGGGCGAGCAGGTTATCGTTTATTATTATCGGGACAGTCTTGAAGTCCTTGTGACGAAACGGTGCGATATATTTATTAAGGTGAAATAGTTTCATGGAATTTAAAGCAGGTGCGCTGGTCAAAGTCAGAAATAGAGACTGGGTGGTCTTGCCCTCCAATGACGATAATCTAGTCCTTTTAAAGCCCCTGGGCGGTTCAGAAGATGAAATAACAGGTGTTTACCTTCCCCTGCGATTTGAAAATGACCAACTGGCATCCACCTCATTTGTCTGGCCGGACGCCGGTGACCTAGGTGATATTTCATCGGCCCGGCTTCTTTTCAATGCGGTGCGTCTTTCCTTCAGAAATGGCGCAGGCCCTTTCCGCAGTTTGGCCAAGCTTTCATTCCGGCCCCGTTTGATTATGGCGCTCAGGCAACAAAGCCCCATTCGGCTTCTCATTGCCGATGATGTCGGCGTCGGCAAAACCATTGAAGCCCTGCTTATCATTAAAGAGCTTTTGGAACGCAGAGAAATAAATCGTTTCGCCATTATCGCGCTGCCGCACCTGTGTGAACAGTGGCAGGGGGAATTAAAAGACAAATTCGGCATTAATGCCGTGATTATCCGTTCCAATACACAGGCGCGTCTTGACCGGGAAATTCAGGGCGACCGCAGCGTTTATGACTATTACCCGTATCAAATTATTTCCTTAGACTATATCAAATCGGATCAGCGTCGTCAGGTCTTCATCCAGGAAGCCCCTGAACTGGTAATTGTTGACGAAGTGCACACCTGTGCTAAACCGACCGGTGCAAATGTCGCGCAACAGCAGCGACATCATCTTGTTTATGATTTGGCACAAAAGAAAAATCAGCATTTAATCCTGCTTACGGCAACGCCGCACAGTGGCAAGGCGGAGCAGTTCAGTTCTCTATTGGGGTTGTTGAAAGAGGAATACAGCCTGCTTGATCTGCCGCAGGCGACGCAGAACCAGCGTAAGGAATTGGCGGAACATTATGTTCAGAGGCGTCGGGCCGATGTTTTAAAGTGGATGGATGAAGACACACCCTTTCCTAAACGTGATCCAGGAGAATATCAGTATGATCTATCTCCTGCCTATTCCGCCTTTTATGAAAACGTGCTTAATTTTGCTCTGGGCTTGATCAAAGGCACGGAACAGAAGGCTGGCAGGGCAAGATACCGCTACTGGTCGGTGCTGGCTCTTTTACGCGGCGTGATGTCCAGCCCGGCAACAGGTCTGGAGATGATCACTAACAAAATAACTGGAAAAGAAACCGATCTTCCGGATGAGGCGGACGTCTTA
Source organism: Deltaproteobacteria bacterium (assembly GCA_019136325.1). The sequence goes on along the minus strand of JAGVUJ010000025.1, from coordinate 584 downwards.
CCCGATGCCGAAACAAATCCCATTATGGACGAAGACTACGGCGCGGCAAAAGACTTTACACCCACCACTGTTTTTGAAAAAACGGATTGGTCAACCTCGGAGAACAAGCAACTGGCTAATCTGGCAGCCCAGATTCATAATTTGCACGGTCTGGAATACGACAAAAAAGCTGTGCGCGCCCAAGAAATCGTAAGCTCGTGGATAAAAGAAGGATTCAATGTGGTAATTTATTGCCGGTTTATCGCCACGGCCAATTACCTTGGCGAAGTGCTCAAACCGAGCCTTCAGAAAATCCATTCGGACATCAATATCCAGGTTGTGACCAGTGAAGATCCGGATGAAGTGCGGAAAAGCCGCATTGACGACATGGAATCATCGAAACATCGGGTATTGATTGCCACGGATTGCTTGAGCGAAGGCATCAACCTCCAGGATAAATTTACAGCCGTGCTTCATTACGATTTACCCTGGAATCCCAACCGGCTCGAACAGCGCGAAGGCCGCATTGACCGCTTCGGACAGACTGCGCCGATTGTAAAGGCCTATTTGCTTTATGGAAACAACAACCCCATCGACGGCGTTGT
>JAGVUJ010000019.1 GCA_019136325.1 Deltaproteobacteria bacterium | reverse complement strand
TCGGAAAGCACGCCATGGCCGATCGCTATACGTATCTGCCCTCCGTAGGAGTTGCCCTGATGCTGGCCTGGGGAATTCCATCGTTATTCAGAGGGGAAGAAATCCGTAAAAAGACTCTATCGCCCTCCGCTTTTATTCTGATCACCATTCTGTGCTTTTTAACGTGGCATCAGTGCGGATATTGGAAAAGCAGCATGAGTCTCTTCAATCATGCCTCGCGAGTAATGGTCAATGAGGAGCAGGGGAAAAATCGTTCTGGAGCCGACTTTACGCAACTGGGACAATATCAACAGCAGAATCAAATTCTAGACCATAACCAAACGATCCGACGGAAACAAAACGATGCGGAATCTTTCTTCAATAGAGGCCTGGCCTATTCTAAAATTGGCCAGTATGAAAATGCCATTAAAGACTATACGGAGGCAATACGCCTGAATCCTGATTACGCCGAGGCCTATAATAACCGAGGGAACATTTACGGTCAACACGGTGCGTTCCAACTGGCTATTGATGATTTTAACAAAGTCATAGAAATCAATCCTCATCATGTAAAGGCATTCAACAACAGGGGGCTGGCTTACAGCGAACTGGGACAGCAGCACGCAGCCATCCAAGATTTCAACAAAAACCGGGCAAATGCTCATCTGAAATCGGGCAATAAATCAGACGGATGTCAAGACGCGAAAAAAGCCTGTGAGCGGGGAAACTGTATCGTCATCCAAGCCCTGAAAGCAAAAGAGACATGCCGCTGATTATTTTTTTGTTCTGCGATACAATATGCTTTTGAAAGCTATTGCATAGAAACAAGCATCGGCTTATCCTGCCGGAAAAAACGTCAACCACATTGAAAGATGCTCGTCCCGGCGAGAACATTGGATTCCATAGTGATCAGGCGATGATCTGTTTATGGTTTAAGATTTAGTTGACACCAACCATCGGCCATTTTATATTCCATCACAATGAAACCAAGTCATTATCCCACGCACATTTTCATGCTGGCATTTCTGGCGGCAAATCTTTTTTTGTCATCATTTTACGTTGATATCTGGTGCACACCCAACGCCGTATCCAGAGCGCTTCCAGTCCTGACCCTCCTGGAAAACGGTTCGCCCGCCATAGACAAATACGTCAGGCGTACCGGCGATAAAAGCAGGGTCGGCGATCATTATTTCTCGGACAAGGCGCCACTGCCGACTTTGCTTGCCGTGCCTTTTTACCGGCTTGTTCAAGCCGTCGGACTGGACAAAACAGACATCAGAACCGGTAAAAAATTCCCGATCCATATATGGAAACCTTTAGGGATAAGAGACGGACGGCTTTCGGTATATCCGGATATGATTCCGCTGTTATTCATGTGCAGCCTCCTGTTCGGCAGCCTCCCCTTCGCCGCCATGATTTTTATCACCGCGAAGAAAGCTCTGGCTGTATCATGCAAACCTTTCACGATTGCACTGGTTATGGTTTCGTTTTATGGATCTTTTCTCTTCGTCTTTGCCGGAACTTTTTTCAATCATATATTTGCGGCTTTTTTGCTGTTGCTCGGATATATCCACGTTAAAGACCGCGCATATTTTCGTTCCGGACTATTTACCGGATTGAGCTTTCTCAGCGAATACACGGTGTGTATTGCATTGCCGTTGTGGTTGATCATTATCGCTTTCCGGGAAAAAAGTTTAAAGCAGGGCTCTCTTTTCGTGTTTGGAGCATTGCCAAGCATTATGATCTTTGTTTTATATAACCTGGTCACCACGGGCCAACCTCTCACAACGCTCTATGCTTATAATATCATAGAGGCATTCTCGGGACACCAGCAAAGCTATGGTTTTGCGCTTCCTTCGCTCCAGGCCATATGGGGACTCTCTTTCAGTCTTTATTTAGGCTTAATGCCTCACGTGCCTGTTTTATTGTTCGGCGTATATTTCTTGTTCCGCGAACTATTTTTTGTCTGGTGGGGCGGATGGACTTACGGCCCGCGTTATCTTATCGTTTTGGCGGCATTATTGCTCTATGAAAATACGATCTTCCTGACGGACAAGAAGATAAACTTATGCATCTTCTGGATCATCGGATTACTCGGAATCATCAGTACATGGTTGGCCAAGGTAACCGTAATGTACATGCTCCCCGATCAAAGCACCCGAATGAATGCGGCACCGGGAACGAGTGCCGGCAAGTTATATATCCTTCATGAATTCTTCAATAATCATTTCAACAGCAATAATATATTGAGCCTTGGGTTCAATGTTGAACCAGCATATGCCGCTTACCTCTGGTTAATCGCTTTCATTTTTATCACGTTTTTCTTTACATTTTGGTGCGGCAAAATAAATCTTAAATAAAATTCGTCCGATGTTCCCGGTTCATTGTGAGACTCAAATTTAAAAACGAATACCCTAAAGGGCACCACAGGTGTATTGAATTTCGTAAGTCGTAGTGAGTCCCAAATTTCAGAAGCACAGCGTACCGAAATTTGTCGGACGAACTATCCAATCCTGATAAACGGGATCAGGGTCCAGGGATTACCCTGCGTAATTATTCAAACAATATTCAGAAATGTTTGATAATTTTATTAAAATAGCTTAATGATTACTGTCCTTTCACAATTTTAAATGAGAACGAATCTGAACTTAATAATT